>JBJTHT010000001.1:0-4120 GCA_046094605.1 Actinomycetota bacterium
GTTCCAGGGCGGCACGTTCTTCACGCTGATGCTCGCCGTGCCGTTCTCGGTCCCGGTGATGGCGGTCGCCGCGGCGATCCTCGGCATCACGTTCTCCGTGATCACCGTGGTGTGGGACACGCTCCTGCAGTTGCTCGTGCCGCCGGACCTGCTCGCGCGCGTGTACTCCTACGACTTCCTCGGGTCCACCGCGGCGATCCCGATCGGGACCGCGATCGTCGGGACGCTCGCGGCGCGCTTCGGCGCGCGCGAGGTGCTGATCGGCGCGGCCGCGCTCCAGGTCCTCGGTGGGATCGAGCCGCTCTTCATCCGCGGTGTGTGGCGGATCGGGATGGAGAAGGACCCCGCGCCGGCGACCCCGGCTGCCTAGGCCTTCCGGCGGAACCGCGCGAAGCGCGGCGGTCTCTTCTCGCCGAACGCCGTCGCGCCTTCCTTGGCCTCGTCGGTCGTGACGAAGAGCGCGAGGCCCTCGTCGGCGAGGCGCTGCGTGCCGGCGAGGTGTTCGGTGTCGGTGTTGAACGCGTGCTTGAGGAACGCGATCGCGGTGGGGGAGAGCGACGCCGCCCGCCGGCCCATCTCGAGCGCGGTCGAAAGGACCTCGGCGGGTTCCACGACCCGGTTCACGAGGCCCCACTCCTTCGCGGTCTGGGCGTCGATCAGTTCGCAGAGGAACCACAGTTCCCGCGCCCGCTTCTCGCCGACGATGCGCGCGAGGTAGCCGGTCCCGAAGCCCGCGTCGAAGGAACCCACGCGCGGTCCGGCCTGGCCGAAGCGCGCGGTCGCCGAGGCGACGGAGAGGTCGCAGAGCACCTGGAGGACGTGACCGCCGCCGACCGCGTCGCCGTTCACCGCGGCGATCACGGGCTTGGGCACGTCGCGGATCAGTCGGTGGAGGCGGTCGAGCTGCATCCGGCCGCTCGCGCTCGGACCGTAGTCGCCGGTCTCGGCGCGCTGCTTCTGGTCGCCGCCGGCGCAGAACGCGCGCTCGCCCGCGCCGGTGAGGACGATCGCGCCGACGGCCTGATCGACCCACGCGGACTCGAAGCACGCGACGAGTTCGTCCACGGTGCGCGCGCGGAACGCGTTCATGCGCTCCGGACGGTCGATCGTGATGACCGCGACCCCGTCCTCGACGGCGTAGCGGACGTCCTCGAGCGGTTCCATGGAGGGGTATCGTAGCCCCCGTGGACGGCGGCCCCGACATCAGGAAGGTCGATCCGGCGGAGCTCGCGCCGCCCGTGGGCTTCGCGCACGCGATGGTCGCCTCGGGCGGTCGCACCGTGTACCTCGCGGGGCAGACCGCGCTCGACGGCACCGGTTCCGTGGTCGGCGACGGCATCGTGGAACAGGTGGACCGCGTGCTCTCCAACCTCACGGTCGCGCTGCGCGAGGCGGGCGGCGCGCCCGAGCACCTCGTGAAGCTCACGATCTTCGTGGCCGACGTGCACGACTACCTCGCGCAGCGCGACGCGATCGGGAAGGTCTGGCGCGCGCGGCTCGGCAAGGTGTTCCCGGCGATGACGCTCGTCGAGGTCTCCGACTTCTGGAACGACGGGGCGCTCGTCGAGATCGAGGGCGTCGCGGTCGTCCCCGCGTAGGGCGCGATGGACGTCGGGACGATCGTGGCGCGGGCGGCGCGGCGCCACGCCGACCGCGTCGCCGTCGAGGACGACCACCGCTCGCTCACCTTCGGGGAACTGGGCGACCGCGTCCGCCGCCTCGCCGCGGGGCTGCTTTCGCTGGGACTGCAGCCCGGGGACCGGGTCCTGGACCTGCAGACCAACGCGGTCTCCTACGTCGAGACCGACCTCGCGTTCGCGACCGCGGGCCTCGTGCGCGTCGCGCTCAACTATCGGCTGCTCCCCGAGGACTGGACGCGCATCGCCGGCGACTGCGACGCGCGCGCGATCGTCTACGCGGAGGAGTTCCACGGGAAGGTGGGTTCGCTCGCGTCCTCGCTCGACCACGCGGTCGTGATCGGCGGCGACTACGAGTCGCTGATCGCGCGCACGGAACCGTTGCCGCGCAGGCTCGGGTTCGACCCCGACACGCTCGTCTCGCTCAACTACTCCTCGGGGACGACCGGCAAGCCCAAGGGCGCGCGCCGCACGCACCGCAACCGCGTCGCGAGCACGACGAACATGCTCCACGACGTCCTCGGCGCGCAGCGTCCCGACGACGCGTGGGTCCACGCCGGCCCGATCACGCACGCGAGCGGGCTCTTCGTCCTGCCGCACGTCGCGCTCGGCGTGCGTCAGATCATCCTGCCGTCGTTCTCGCCGGAGGCCCTCGTCGAGGCGGTGCGCGAGCGCGGAGGCACCGGCACCGTTCTCGTCCCCACGATGGTCGCGCGCACGGTCGCCCACGACGGGATGGACCCCTCCGTCCTCGCGAACCTGCGGCGGCTCTGCTACGCGGGTGCGCCGACGCCGCCCGACCAGATCCGCCGGGCCGCCGAGGTGCTCACGCCCAACCTCGTGCAGTTCTACGGCCTCGTCGAGTCCATCCCGCCGGTCACGATCCTGTCGACCGCCGATCACGCGCTCGGCCTCTCGTCGCGCCCGGAACTGCTCACCTCGGCCGGCCGCGCGTGCCTCGGCGTCGAACTCGCGGTCGTGGACGACGCGGGGGTTCCCATCCCCGACGGGGAACTGGGCGAGGTCGTCACGCGCGGCGACCACGTGATGCAGGGCTACTTCGGCGCGGCGGCCGCGGAGGGCGCGACGAAGTCGGTCGTGGACGGGTGGCTGCGCACCGGCGACATCGGTCGGCTCGACGCGGAAGGGTTCCTCTACCTGGCGGATCGGCGCGGCGACATGATCATCACCGGCGGCTACAACGTGTATCCGAGCGAGGTCGAGAACGTGCTCGCGTCGCTCCCGGGGATCGAGGAGGTCGCGGTCGTGGGCGTCGCGCACCCCGAGTGGGGCCAGCGCATCGTCGCGGTGTACTCGTCGGCCGCGCCGCTCGATGAGGCCGCGCTCGCCGAGGCGTGCCGCGAGCGCCTGCCCGGCTACAAGAAGCCCAAGGAGTTCCGCCGCGTGGCGGCGTTCCCGCTCTCCTCGACGGGCAAGATCGCGAAGAACGTGCTGCGCGCGCGCCTGGAGGCCGGCGAGGAACCGGGGGAGCGCGCGTGAGCGCCGCCGAGCGCCCCGGCGAGTTCCCCTACACGCGGGGCATCTCCGCGGAACCGAAGCCCTGGATCATGGGCCAGTACTCGGGCTTCGGGACGCCCGCGCAGACCAACGCCCGGTTCCGCCACCTGCTCGGCGCGGGCCTCACGGGGTTCTCGGTCGCGCTCGACCTGCCGACGCAGATGGGGTTCGACTCCGACGACCCGATGAGTTCGGGCGAGGTCGGCCGCGGGGGCGTGGCGCTCGACTCCTACGAGGACGTGCGCACGCTCATGCAGGACATCCCGCTCGAGCGCATCTCGCAGGTGCGCACGACCGCCAACGCGATCGGCTGGGCGTGGGTGGGCTGGTTCGCCGCGCTGGCGCGTGAACGCGGCGTGGAACCGGACGCCTTCGGCCTGTTCATCCAGAACGACGTGCTGAAGGAGTTCGTCGCGCGCGGGACGCAGATCTTCCCGCCCGAGGCGTCGCTCCGGCTCTCGGTGGACGTCATGGAGTGGTGCGCGCGCAACGCCGCGCGGTGGACGCCGCTCGCGATGAGCGGCTACCACTTCCGCGAGGCCGGCGCGACCGCGGCCCAGGAACTCGCGTTCACGTTCGCCGACGGGTTCGCCTACCTCGACGCGCTCGTGGCTCGCGGGGTCGCGGTGGACGCGGTCGCGCCCGCCCTCTACACGTTCCTCTCCTCGGGTCTCGACGTGATCGAGGAGGTCGCGAAGTTCCGGGCGGCGCGGCGCCTGTGGGCGACGCTCGTGCGCGAGCGCTACGGACCGTCGGATCCGCGGAGCGAGCAGCTGCGCATCTTCGTGTTCACGGCCGGTTCGTCGCTCACCGCGCAGCAGCCGCTCAACAACGTCGTGCGCGCCTCGATCGAGGCGACGGTCGCGGCGATCGGCGGGGTGCAGACGATGCACGTGTGTGCCTACGACGAGGCGCTCGGCGTGCCGACGGCGGAGGCCGCATCGCTCGCCCTGCGCACGCAGCAG
>JBJTHT010000002.1:0-5323 GCA_046094605.1 Actinomycetota bacterium
CCGATGGAACGCGCGGCGCGACGTGCCGCGGGGGAACCGTACCACCCCCCTCTGACGTCGTAGGGTTCGTTCCGGCCGGAAGGGGTACCGACATGACGATGCGACGCACCGCGATCCTCGCCTTCACCGCCTTCGCGCTCCTCGCGGGCGCGTGCGGCGGTTCCTCGAACGACGTGACGCCCGTGCCGACGGAGTCGGTGACGGGCGGCGGGGGAACCGGCGGGGCGATCGGCGGCGGCGGCGCCGGCATCGCCAATCCGGCGTCGGTGTTCTGCGAGGAGCAGGGCGGGACGCTCGAGATCGTGGACGAGGCGGGCGGCCAGGTCGGCTACTGCAACCTCCCCGACGGCCGGCGCATCGAGGAGTGGGAGTACTACCGCTCGATGAACCCGGAGATCTTCGAGTCGGGGTCGCCCTCCGCCTCGGCCTAGTCGGGTTCCCCCGCGGCACGTCGCGCCGCGCGTTCCATCGGGTGCCACCGGTACCCGAACGCGGCCGCGAGCACGAGGTCGACGGGCACGAAGAGCGGGCCCCACGCCATCGCCTGCCGCACGTGGTGCCGCTCGTGCGCGAGCAGGCGCCCCTCCAGCGGAACCGACGCCACGACGACGAACCCGAGCGTCATCGCGATCCGGTCGAACCGCGCCATCGCCGCGGTGAGCCCGCGCGGTCCGCGGTCGAAGACGAGGAGGCCGTGCGCGCGGCGCGGACGCTGGAACGTGAGGAGCCCGGCGACGAGGCCGAGCGCGGTCGTCGGCAGGGACCAGACGAACCCGAGCACGCGCGCGAGCGGTTCCACGCACGCGACGCTACCGCGGCCGAGCGTGCGCAGCGGGGTATCCTGCGCGCATGGCCAAGCCCCCGGCGCCCGGCGCCGGCGCGCTCCTCGAGGCTCCCCCCGCCGCCCGCGAGCTGGGCGAACGCTTCCACGCGGCCGGCCACGAGCTCTACCTGGTGGGCGGGATCGTCCGCGACCTCCTGATCGGGCGCTCGATCGACGGCAAGGAACTCGATTTCGCCACCGACGCGACCCCCCAGGAGACGACGCGCATCCTCAAGGCCTGGGGGGAACGGGTCTACCTCGTGGGCGTCGCCTACGGAACCGTGAGCGCCCGGCGCGGTGACGCGCACGTCGAGGTGACGACGTTCCGCGAGGAGGTCTACGCCGCGGAACACCGCAAGCCGCAGGTGACCTTCGGCAAGGACATCGCGACCGACCTCTCGCGCCGTGACTTCACGATGAACGCGATGGCGATCTCGGTCCCGGACGGCGCGTTCGTGGATCCCTTCGGCGGCGTGAAGCACCTCGCCGCCAAGACGATCGACACGCCGCTCGAGCCCGACGTCTCGTTCGGGGACGACCCGCTGCGGATGCTGCGCGCGGCGCGGTTCGCGTCCTCGCTCGAGGCCGCGCCCGCGCCGCGCGTCGTGCAGGCGATGGCGCGCATGGCCGACCGCCTCGAGATCGTCTCGGCCGAACGCATCGCCGACGAGATCTCGAAGCTCCTCGTCACCGCGAAGCCCTCGCTCGGGCTGCGCCTGCTCGTCGAGACGGGGGTGGCGGACCGGTTCCTGCCGGAACTCGCCGCGCTCAAGCTCGAACAGGACCCGATCCACAAGCACAAGGACGTGCTCGAACACACCTTCGCCGTCGTCGAGAACTGCGACGCGCGCGACCTCACGCTGCGCGTCGCGGCGCTCCTGCACGACATCGGCAAGCCGAAGACCCGTCAGATCACCGACGAGGGCGTGCAGTTCCACCACCACGAGGTCGTCGGCGCGCGCATGGCGCGCGATCGCATGCAGGCGCTGCGGTTCCCCAACGCGATCACCGACGACGTCGTCGCGCTCGTCGAGATGCACCTGCGCTTCCACGGGTACGGCGAGGGCTGGACCGACAGCGCGGTGCGTCGCTACGTGCGCGACGCGGGGCCGCTGCTCGACCGGCTGAACCAGTTGACGCGCGCCGACGTCACGACCGGGAACAAGTTCAAGGCCAAGCAGTTCCAGGCGCTCCAGGACGACCTCGAGGAGCGCATCGCGCGCCTGGCCGAGGAGGAGAACCTGGACGCGATGCGCCCGCCGCTGGACGGCAACGAGGTCATGCAGCACCTCGGTCTGCCGCCCGGTCGCGAGGTCGGCGACGCGCTCGAGCACCTCCTGCAGCTGCGCCTCGACCGCGGCCCGATGGACCGGGAGACGGCGCTCGCGGAACTCGACGCGTGGGCCGCGGCCCACGGCGTCGCGCGTCCCTAGAGGTAGCCCCCGGGGTTCGCGGGGCCGGTGGCGGGCTTCGCCGCGTGGTCGTGCTTGACCATCCGCTGGCCGCCGAAGTCCTTCTCGAGCGCCGCGGCCGCCTGATCGGCGAAGCCCGCCACCGCGCCGAGCGCCTGACCGATCGCCTCCTTCGCGAGGTTGTCCGCGGCGAGGTCCATCGAGCAGATGATGTTCCCGTTCGTCCAGAGGAAGCGCACGAACGGCGCCTGCACGTTCAGGTCGTTCAACCGGCCGATCAGTTCCGGTGACGTCTCGACGCCGGTGAGGAACGGCGAGAAGAACCGGACGACGGGGCCGGCGGGGATGTCGAAGACGCGCACGAACGTGACGTTGTCGCCGCGCACGACGGGGACGTCGCCGTCGGGGGTCTTCTGGAGCTGCTCGAGACCGAGCAGGGCGGCGAGCTGCTGCTCGACGTAGGGGCGGATCATCGCCGCGGTCGTCATGGCGCGATGGTCCCCGTGGGGTGCGCGGGTGTCAACCCGCGCGGCGATCGGTCAGCCGCCGAGCACCTGGCGCCACGGCGCCAGCACGAGCACGAGGCCCGCGATGATGAGCAGCGAGCGCCTCGCTCCGGAGGTCCTCGCCGCGACGTCCTCCGTGCGCGCGGCCTGACCCGCGCCCATGTGCGCGACGGCCACGACGCCCGTCATCGCGAGCGGGTGGACGAGCCCCGTGAAGACGTTGAACCCCTCGGAGATCGATGAGAACCAGACGAAGAACCCGAGGATCCACTGCGCCGTCGCGACGCCGGCGAGGATGCGCATCCACCGCCCGACGCGATCGGACCAGCCCTTCGAGACGAGCGGGATGAGCGCCGTGAGGAGCGACGCGACGAGGATGAGCGCGAGGATGAGGTGGACCGTCGTCAGGGTTTCCATCGCTCCATCCTACCGGCGGCTCCACGCCCGATACCGGAACCCGGGGTATCGTCGGACGACACCCGACCTCCTGAGGGGGCCTCCGCATGAGCACGGACCTGTTGTTCCCGGGCATGTCGATGGACCAGATCGACGCCCGACTGAAGCGCCTGAGGACGCAGAACATCATCCTCGGCGTGCTCCACCTCGCCCAGGCGATCCTCGTCTGGTCGCTCAACGAGACGAAGTTCAAGCTCCCGATCGGGGCGACGATCTCGACCGCCGCCCCGGGCGTGAACCCGCCGTCCCTGCAGCTGCTCACCACCCTCGACATCGGCCTGTGGGTGTTCCTGTTCCTCGCGATCAGCGCGATCGCGCACTTCACGATCGCCTCGCCGTGGTACTTCCCGAAGTACGCGGCGGACATCAAGCGGGGCAAGAACACCGCGCGCTGGGTCGAGTACTCGCTCTCGTCGTCGATCATGGTGATCCTCATCGCGAGCATCACCGGCATCGTCGACATCGCGGCGATGCTCGGGATCTTCGGCGCGAACGCGGCGATGATCGCCTTCGGCGACCTGCAGGAACGCTACGAGCGACCGGGTGGCCGGATGATCCCGTTCTGGCTCGGCACGTTCTTCGGTCTGATCCCGTGGGTCGCGATCGGCTGCTACATCTTCGGGATCGGTTCGGACAACTACGACATCTCGCAGGTGCCGTCGTTCGTCTGGGTCATCTTCCTGCTGCTGTTCGTGTTCTTCTTCTCCTTCGGCCTGAACCAGTGGCTCCAGTACAAGCGCGTCGGGAAGTGGCAGAACTACTTCCGGGGCGAGACGACCTACGTCGTGCTCTCGCTCGTGGCGAAGTCACTGCTCGCGTGGCAGATCTTCGCGAACGTGCTCGTCATGCCGAACGTGCAGTAGCCGCGGGAACCGGGGGCGGCGCGACGGACGTCGCGCCGCCCCCGCCGCGCTCCGCCGGTGGAGCGCTCCGTCAGTCGAGCGCGCCGGCCCGGTACGGGGGCCAGATCACCACGAAGGCGTCGCCGACGACCGCGGCGATCGGCACGAAGCCGAGGCCGTAGCGCGAGTCGAGCGAGTTGCAGCGGTTGTCGCCCATCACGAAGATCCCGTCCTCCGGGACCGTGACCATCGAGAAGTCGTCGTTGCACGCTCGCGCGGCGTCCGTCAGGTACGGCTCGTCGATCGGTTCCCCGTCCACGAACACCTGCTGCCCCTTGATCTCCACGGTCTGGCCGGGGAGGCCGATCACGCGCTTGATGTAGTCCTCGTTCTGCGGCCGGGCGACGCCGAGCCCCTCGGCGAGCCAGCGCATCGCGCGCCGGGCGAAGGACACCTCGGGGGCGGGCTCGCCGGTCGCGTGCTCGAAGACCACGATGTCGCCGAGCGCGAGGTCGCCCGCGCTCGAATGGAGCTTGTTCACGAAGACGCGGTCGCCCGGCTCCAGCGTCGGTTGCATGGACTCCGACGGGATGAAGAACGCCTGCACGAGGAGCGACTTCACGAGCACGGCGACCATGAGCGAGATGACGATGAGCGCGGGCATGGACCCCAGCCACGCGAAACGGCTGGGTCCCTTCGGGGACCGGTGCTTCCCGGGCGCGCCGATGACGAGTTCCCGCGCCGTCTCCATCAGGTGAGCCTACCCGTGGCCCCGGAACCACCCGGCGGCCGCAGGTCGATCTTCGACGCGCGGCCGCGCTTGAGTTCCGAGAACTGCGCAACCCGGGCGAGCGTCTCGACGGCCTCGAAGAGGGCGAGCGCGTCGTCGCCGCCCGGCGATGGGTTCACGACGGGGCCGAAGAACGCGCGGCCGTGGACCTCGAGGATCGGCGTCCCGATGCGCGTGCCGACCGCGTCCTGCGCGGCGGCGTGCGAGACGCGCACCGCGTCGTCGAACGACGCGTCGGTCGCGGCCGCGAGCAGGTCGGCGGGCAGTCCGGCCTCGGCGAGCGACGCTGCCACCATCGCCTCGTCGATGTCGCCCTTGTCCAGGTGGATGCGCGTGCCGACCGCCGAGTAGAGGCGACCGACGGCGTCGCTGCCGTGCGCGGCGTCGGTGGCGACGAGCGTGCGCAGCGCGAGCCACGACGCGTCGTAGGCCTTCCGGTACTTCGCGGGGACGTCCTCGCCCTCGTTCACGATCGCGAGGCTCATCACGCGCCA
>JBJTHT010000003.1:0-4545 GCA_046094605.1 Actinomycetota bacterium
CCCCTCGGGGGCGCGGGGCCCCGGGCCCGGGCGGGGGGCCGGGGCGGCCCCCCCGCCCCCGCAGCGCGGTCAGGATGACCACGACATCGATCAGCTCCTGCACGAGGGCGCCGGCGACGGGGATCAGGAGCCCCCACGCGCCCGCGAGCATCGCGACGAGCGACATGCCCATGCCGGTCAGGACGCTCTGGAGCGCGATGCCGCGGGAACGCCGCGCGATCGCGATCGCCTCGGTGACGCGGTCGAGCTCGTCCACGACGAGGACGACGTCGGCGGCCTCGGAGGAGGCCGTGGCGCCGCGCGCACCCATCGCGATGCCGACGTCGGCGGCCGCGAGCGCCGGCGCGTCGTTCACGCCGTCGCCGACCATGATCGTGAGGCCCGCCTCGCGCTCGGCGCGCACCGCGTCCACCTTGTCCGCGGGGTCGCGCTCGGACAGGATGCGGTCGACGCCGAGCGAGATGCCCACGGATTCCGCGACATCGGGGTGGTCGCCGGTCACCATGACGACGCGCTTGATGCCGGCGCGTCGCAGCGAGCGGATCACGCGCGGACCGTCGGGGCGGATCGGAGCGTCGAGGATGAGCGCTGCGGCGACCTGCCCGTCCACCGCCACGAACACGCAGGACGAGCCCTCCATGGCGCTGCGTCGCCGGACCTCACGGGCCCGCGGTGGCACCGAGGCGTGCTGGGCGATCCACGCGCTCTTGCCGAGCGCGATGCGACGGCCGCCGACGGTCCCCTCGATGCCGTTGCCGAGCTCCTCGCGCGGGTCCGTCGGGAACTCGAGCGCGAGACCGCGCGTGCGCGCGGCGCGGACGATGGCGGTGGCGAGCACGTGCGCCGAGACCTGATCGAGGGACGCGGCCAGGCGCAGCACGTCCTCGGGGTCGAGATCGCCGAAGACCTCCACGTCGGAGAGTTCCGGCGACCCGGTGGTGAGCGTTCCCGTCTTGTCGAGGAGCAGGACGTCGGCGCGGGCGAGCGCCTCGAGCGCTGCACCACCCTTCACGATGATGCCCCGCTTGGCAGCGTGCGAGATGCCGGCCACGATCGCGATCGGCGCGGCGAGGATGAGCGGACACGGCGTGGCCACGACGAGGACCGCGAGCGCGCGGACCGGATCGCCGGTGACGACCCACGCCGCACCGGCGATCACGAGCGTCACGGGGATGAAGACGAGGGCGTATCGGTCGGCCATCCGCACGAACGGCGCCTTCTGCCGACCGGCCTCCTCGACGAGTCGCACGATGCCCGCGTAGGTGCTCTCCTCGCTCGACGCGATCGCGCGCAGGTCGAACCCGCCACCGGCGTTCACGGCGCTGCTGCGGACGAGGTCGCTCTCGGCGCGCTCGACCGGTCGCGATTCGCCGGTCAGCGCGGCCTCGTCGAGGACCGCCCGCGGCGTGACCAGAACCCCGTCGACCGGCACGACCTCGCCGGGCTTCACGAGCAGTCGGTCTCCCCGACGGATCTCCTCGACGGGGACCTGACGGAGCTCCCCGTCGTCGTAGCGGTGGGCGGTCCGCGGCGCGCGGGCGAGGAGCGCGGCGAGCTCGCGGTGTGCGCGCCCGTCGGCGAAATCTTCGAGGGACCGCCCGGACGAGAGCATGAGCGCGATGACGGCGCCGGCGAGTTGCTCCCCGAACGCGAGCGCACCGGCCATCGCGAGCACGGCGATCAGGTCGACGCCGGCCTCGCGGCGAAGGATCCCCCCGACGACGTCACGGGTGATCGGCACGAGGCCGACGGCCGTCGTGACGGCCCAGGCGACGCCGGCTGCGTCGCGGTTCCCCGAGAACCAGAGCGCGGCGCCCGCGGCGATGCCGACCACCGAGGAGAGCAGGAACAGGTTGCTCGCGGTCAGCGTCGGTCGCTCGGTCGCGTTCACGGTCCTCCGATCGCCCCGGGCGTTCGGAGCGGGATGTCCGGACGCTACCACGGGGGTCCGAGGGGGTAGGGTGGCCGCCGTGGCCACGCCGACGGTCGCACGCATCAGCACCACCCCCGTGAAGGGGATGGCCCTCCACCACTCCGACGCCGTGCGCGTGGAGCCGTGGGGCGTCGTCGGGAACCGCTCCTTCTACCTCGCGGAGGCCGACGGACGGATGGTCACCGGTTCCCGCTTCGGGCACCTCGTCCGGGTTCGCGCGGACGTCCTCGACGGCGACCTCGCCCTCGCGTTCCCCGACGGCGCGACCGTGCGCGCGCGACCGGAACCGACCGGGCCCGCGATCTCGACCGACTTCTACGGCCGCCCCGTGACGGGACGCGTCGCGCCCGGCCCGTGGGATGCCCCGCTCGCCGCGCACCTCGGCATCGCCGTGGTCCTCGTGATCCCGGATGCGCCCGGCGCGGCCAACGACGTGGAACCGATCACGTTCGTCTCCGCCGCATCGGTCGCCGACCTCGCGTGGCGCAGCGGCGCCGAGGATCTCGACCCTCGCCGGTTCCGCATGACGTTCGACCTCGACGCCTGCGAGCCCTACGAGGAGGACTCCTGGGCCGGGCGCCGCGCGCGCATCGGCGAGGCGATCCTCGCGTTCGACCGTCCGGTCCCGCGCTGCGTCATCACGACGCAGGATCCCGCGACCGGGGAACGAGACTTCCCGACGCTCACCGCGATCAAGCGCGTCCGCGGGGTACCCGACGGCGCGAAGCTCCCCTTCGGCGTCTACGCGACGGTCGTGGAGCCGGGGACCGTCCGCGTCGGCGATGCGATCGGGTTCCTCCCGTGAGCGAGCGCGTCGTCCTCGTCACGGGCGGCTCCGGCGGCATCGGCCTCGCGGTGCGCGCGGCCTTCGAGGCGGTCGGCGAGGTCGTCGTCGCCGCCGACCTTCGGGACGCCGACGTCGTCGCCGACGTGACCTCGGTGGCGGACTGCGACCGCATGGTCGCCGAGACCGTCGCGAGGCACGGACGCCTCGACGTGCTCGTGTGCACGGCCGGCGTGTGGACCGAGGGGCCATCGGCCGAGGTCGCGGAGTCGGACTGGGACCGCACGATCGACGTGAACCTCAAAGGGACGTTCTTCGCCTGCCGGGCCGCCATCCCGCACCTCGCCCGGAGCGGCGGCTGCATCGTGAACGTCGCGAGCGACTACGGGTTGGTGGGTGGCCCCGGTGCCGCCGCCTACACGGCGTCCAAGTTCGGCGTGAACGGGCTCACGCGGTCGCTCGCCCTCGAGCTCGCGCCGCAGGGGGTCCGCGTGAACAGCGTGTGCCCCAACGATGTCGACACACCGATGCTGCGCGGACAGGCCGCGGCGAGCCCGGATCCCGACGCGTACCTCGCGCGGCTCCGCTCCCACCTCCCCCAGGGCGACGCCGCGCGCTTCCTCCGGGCCGATGAGGTCGCGGCGGCGATCGTGTTCCTCGCGTCGTCGGCGGCCGCACCGATGACCGGCGTCTGCCTCCCGCTCGACTGGGGTGTGACGGCCGGCTACTGAGGCTGCGGATGCGCGCCGTGGGTGCTATCGTGCGCCCGCCTTCCCCCCAATCGATCCACCCAGGTTGGAGGTGACATGCCCACCACGCGCTTCGCCGGTCGGGTCCTCGTGCTCGGCGCCGGCTCCGTCTCGCAGTGCGCCGTCCCGTTGCTCGTCGACCACCTCGTCGATCGACCCGACCGCATCACGATCATGGACTTCGTCGACAACAGGGACCGATTCGAGGCCGTCCTCGCCAAGGGGGTCGGCTACGTCACGGGCCGGGTGACCCCGGAGAACCTGGGCGAGGTCCTGCGCGCCCACGTGGGCGCCGGTGACCTCCTGATCGACCTCGCGTGGAACATCCACACCCCGACGATCCTCTCCTGGTGCCACGACGCCGGCGTGCTCTACATGAACACGAGCGTCGAGGTCTGGGATCCCTACGGCGACGCCGGGTCGCTCACCCCGCAGGAGCGCACGCTCTACGTGCGCCACATGGAACTGCGGCGGCTGCGCGACACCTGGCAGGACCCTGGACCGTCCGCCGTGGTGGACCACGGCGCGAACCCCGGCCTCGTCTCCCACTTCGTGAAGCGGGCGCTGACGGACATCGGGGAGCGGGCCGTGACCGACGGCATCGCCTCGCCGGCCGTCCGCGAGGCGCTCGCCGCGGAGCGCTACCCCGACCTCGCCGAGGCGCTGGGCGTCAAGGTCATCCACATCGCGGAGCGGGACACGCAGATCGCGGACCGCCCGAAGCGCGTCAACGAGTTCGTGAACACGTGGAGCATCGACGGGTTCCTCGAGGAAGGTGTCGCGCCCGCCGAACTCGGCTGGGGCACGCACGAGACGACGCTCCCCGCCGGCACCTACCACCACGAGGACGGCCCGCGGAACCAGATCTGCATCGCCCGTCCCGGCGCGATGACGTGGGTGCGCTCCTGGGTCCCCCACGCCGAGATCAACGGCATGGTGATCCGGCACGGCGAGGCCTTCACGATGTCGGATCACCTCACGACGCGCAACGCCGACGGTTCCGTGCGCTACCGACCGACCGTGCACTACGCCTACTGCCCGACCGACGCGGCGATCGCGTCGATCCGGGAACTCTCGGC
>JBJTHT010000004.1:0-2020 GCA_046094605.1 Actinomycetota bacterium
GGAGAGGTGAACACCTCGCCGGGGCAGGCGGCGTCGAGCATGCCCTTCCCGACGAAGCCGCCGTGCATCGGTTCGTGGCCGGAGCCACCGCCCGACACGAGGGCGACCTTCCCCTTGACCGGGGCGTCCGCACGGACGACGGAGTACGGGGCGGAGAAGACCTTGACCAGGTCCGCGTGGGCCTGTTCGATCCCCTGCAGTTCCTCCCGGACCACGTTCTCCGTCTTGTTGATGAGCTTCTTCATGCGGACACGTCCTTCCGTCCTCGAGCGGTTCCCTTAGGCGAGGCCGAGGGCCTGGAGCAGCGCCACGGCGAGCACGCCGCCGATGATCGGGCCGACGACCGGGATCCACGCGTACTCCCAGTCGGAACTCCCCTTGCCCGGGATCGGAAGGATCGCGTGCATGATGCGCGGTCCGAGGTCACGCGCGGGGTTGATCGCGTAGCCCGTGGGACCACCGAGCGACATACCGATCGAGAACACGAGCAGCGCCACGAAGAAGAAGCCGAGCGGCGCGGCGTTCGCGTTCGCACCGATCACGAGCACGCCGATGACGAGCATCGCGGTGCCGATGATCTCGGTGACGAGGTTCGGGACGGTCTTGCGGATCGCCGGACCGGTGGAGAACACCGCGAGCTTGAGGCCCGCGTCGGACGTCTCCTCCCAGTGGGCGAGGTACGCCAGCCAGACGAGCACGGCGCCGATGAACGCGCCGATGAACTGGCCCGCGATGAGCGTGCCCACGTCGCCCCACGCGACGGAGCCCTGGTACGCGAGCGCGATCGTGACGGCCGGGTTCAGGTGCGCGACCCCGCCGGTCACCGCCACGCTCGAGAGGATCCCCATCAGCACGGCCATCGACCACGCGAACGTGATCACGATCCAGCCCGCACCGTTGGACTTCGACTTGTTCAGGAGCACCCCGGCGACGACACCGTCACCGAGGAGGATCAGGACCGCGGTCCCGACGACTTCTCCCATGAACATGCGGTTCCACCCCCTACGACGCCCGGACGGGCGCCTCGGAACGAGATTCGACTCCCGGGGGGACGGGGAGTCAAATCCCCGACACAGGCCGAGACCGTTGCCGTGGACGGCGTCGGAGGGGTCTGCCAGCATCCCCCCGTGCCCGGGATCGACCTCCACGCCCACAGCGATCGCTCGGACGGGACCTTCCCGCCCGAGCGGGTCGTGCGCCTGGCGGCCGAGCGGGGCCTCGAGGTGGTCGCCCTCACGGACCACGACACGACCGCGGGCCTCGAGGTCGCCGAGGCGACGGGCCGCGAGGTCGGCGTCCGCGTCGTTCCCGGGGTGGAGTTCAGCGCCGAGCACCTGGGATCCTCGGTCCACGTCCTCGCGTACTGGTTCGACCGCGACGACGTCGCGTTCCAGGGCGAACTCGCCCGACTGCGCGACGACCGCGAGGACCGCGCCGCGGGGATGGTCGAGAAGCTCCGGGCGCTCGGCTACGACATCTCGTTCGAGCGCGTCCGGCAGATCGCGAGCGGCGGCAATATCGTCCGACCGCACGTCGCGCAGGCGATGGTCGAGGCCGGCATCGTCGCCACGGAGAAGGAGGCGTTCGAGCGGTTCATCTCCGATGGCGGCCGCGCGTACGTTCCCAAGCACGCGCTCGACCCGGTGTCCGCGGTCGGCCTGATCCGCGGATCGGGCGGCGTGTGCGTGCTGGCGCACCCGGGGCTCTGGGGCGCGCGCGACGTGCCCGTCCCCGAGGACCTGATCGACGCCATGGCCGGCGCGGGGATGGCCGGACTCGAGGCCGACCACATCGACCACACGCCCGAACAGCGCGCGCACTACCGACGCCGCGCCGAGTCCTTCGGCATCGCGGCGACCGGCGGATCGGACTGCCACGGCGACCGCTACGACCCGGTTCGCCTCGGCACCTCGACGTGTCAGCCGGAGGACTTCGCGGCGCTCGCCGCCGCGCCCCGTCGTCACGGGACCGGACGGCCGGCCGCGGCGGCGACGCCGTCGGCGCGGTCGAGGTCCGGGCC
>JBJTHT010000005.1:0-4306 GCA_046094605.1 Actinomycetota bacterium
GTTCGTGTTTCCGGGGTCGGTCGGGTGCGGTCGGGTCGCCTAGCGGCGGCCGCGCGGGCCGCCGGGTCCGCCCGGACCACCGGGAAGTCCGGACCGAGCGCCTCTACGTGAAGGTGCCGGGTTCCGACAAGCTCCGCCGGACCGCCGCCGCGCGGCTCCAGCACCTCCTCGCCGACGGCTGGCGGGAGATCGAGCGCACGTCCAAGGTCGACCACGTGCAGGTCACCTTCGAGCGCATGGGTCCGATCCCGCTCCGGCTGCGGCTCCCCAAGGGACCGCAGGTGGAGGAGCGCCCCGAGCGCCGTCGCAGCGGCTTCGGCCGCGGGCCCGGTGGTCCGGGCGGACCCGGCGGCCCGCGCGGCCGCCGCTAGGCGACCCGACCGCACCCGACCGACCCCGGAAACGCGAACGGGGCCCGGTCTCCCGGGCCCCGTTCTCAGGTTCCGACGTCGTCAGACGAGTCGGACGTTCGTTGCCTGCGGGCCCTTGTCGCCCGACGTGACCTCGAACTCGACCTTCTGACCCTCTTCCAGGTTGCGGTACCCGGACCCCTCGATCGCGCTGAAATGCACGAACACGTCGGGGCCACCCTCCTGGGAGATGAAGCCGTACCCCTTCTCGGAGCTGAACCACTTCACGGTGCCAGTAGCCACGTGCGATCCCTCCTTTCCCGGCCTCCCGGGACCTGCGGTGCCGCCCGGGGGACCTCCGGCCGAAGCCGGCTGAGGGACTGCTCGTGGTGCGGGAACCGAACGACGATGCGCGTGCCCTCATCGAGGACGGTACCAGCCGGGGCCGATCGGTGGGAACGGGCACCCGCGCGGCTATCATCGGGGCGCGGGGCGACCGCCCTGCTCAGGCTCCCGATCCCCACGGAGGGTGGGCAGTGGGCGAGACGAAGGCGCGACCCGGGCACCGGGACCCGCACGCGCGGGTCGCCGAGCAGCCCTTCACGTACCCCCCGGCGCGCCCCTACGCCGAGCCGGACTGGCGACGCCTGCCCGGGTTCCGCGACGTGACCCGCGAGGAGTGGGAGAGCGCGCAGTGGCAGCGCGCCCACACCGTGAAGAACCTCGTGGAGTTCAAGAAGGTGCTCGGCGACTTCCTGACCGACGACCTCCTCGCCGACCTCGAGCGCGACCAGCAGGAGCGCGCCACGATGTCGATGCTGATCCCGCCGCAGATGATCAACACGATGGACGAGGGCGACCTACGCGCCGACCCCGTCCGCCGCTACATGGCGCCGGCCTTCAGCGAGCGCCACCCGGAGTGGCCGAGCCACCCGATGTCCTCGCGCGACTCGCTCCACGAGGCGGACATGTGGGCGGTCGAGGGCCTCACGCACCGCTACCCCACGAAGGTCCTCGCCGAGCTGATCCCGACGTGCCCGCAGTACTGCGGCCACTGCACGCGGATGGACCTCGTCGGCAACGACACCCTGCAGATCCTCAAGTACAAGTTCGAGATGAAGCAGAACGACCGCTGGGACGCGATGCTCGACTACCTGCGTCGCACGCCGGTGGTGCGCGACGTCGTCGTCTCCGGCGGGGACATGGCGAACGTGCCGATCCACCGCCTCGAGGAGTTCATCATGAACCTCCTCGACATCGAGAACGTCCGCGACATCCGCATCGCGACGAAGGGCCTCATGGGCATCCCGCAGCACTTCCTGCAGGACGAGGTCCGCGCGGCCGCCGAGCGGATGGCCGCGAAGGCGGCCGCGCGCGGCGTCGACATCGCCCTGCACACCCACGTGAACGCCGCACAGCAGGTCACCCCGCTGGTCGGCCGCGCGGTGAAGGTGTTCCTCGACGCCGGGTTCCGGGACGTGCGCAATCAGGGCGTCCTGCTCCGCGGCGTGAACACCTCCGCGCACCAGCTCCTCGAGCTCTGCTTCATGCTGCTCGACCACGCGAAGGTGATGCCCTACTACTTCTACACCTGCGACATGATCCCGAACGCCGAGCACTGGCGGACCTCGGTCGCGCAGGCCCAGGAGCTCCAGTACGCGCTCCTCGGCTACATGCCCGGGTTCGCCACGCCGCGCGTCGTCTGCGACGTGCCGTTCGTCGGCAAGCGCTGGGTGCACATGGTCGGCGAGTACGACCGCGTGCGGGGCATCTCGTCGTGGCGCAAGAACTACCGCACGGGCATCGAAGCCGACGACCCCGACGCGCTGTCGCGCCCGTACCCGTACTACGACCCGATCGACACGCTGCCCGAGGAGGGCCAGGCGTACTGGCGCGAGGTCGTCCGCTCGGGCGACCTCGAACTCGCCCGGGCGTGAGCCCCCGCGACCGGCGCCGTCCGGCCGCGCTCGCCGGCATCGCCCTCGGGCTCGTCCTGGCGCTCGTCGGCCCCGTGGCGTGCTCGAACCGCTGGGACCCCGTTCCCCCGCTCGAGCTCAAGGGTCGACCCGCGAAGGTGGACGCGTCGCTGTTCCTGACGCGCTTCCCCATCAAGCACGTCGTCTTCATCATCAAGGAGAACCGCACGTTCGATCAGATGTTCGGCCGGTTCCCCGGAGCGGACGGCGCGACGACGGGGATGGACCGCGGGGTCGAACGGGCCCTGACGCGCACACCCGACCCGCTCCCCGAGGACATCAAGCACTGCTACCGGTGCGCGCTCGATGCGTGGAACGAGGGGAAGATGGATGGGTTCGCGACGATCTCGGAGGCGGCGGAGCGCTACGCCTACACGCAGTTCCTGCCCGAGGACCTGCCGAACTACTGGCGGTGGGCGGAGCGCAACGTCCTCTTCGACAACTTCTTCTCCAGCGCGCACGGGCCCTCGTTCCCGAACCACCTCTACACGATCGCCGCGACGTCGGGCGGCGCCGTCGAGAACCCGATCCAGGACGCGCAGGAACTGCGCGAACGGCACCGGGCGACGGGCCTCTTCAAGGCCTGGGGGTGCGATTCCCTCGCCTCCTCGTCGGTCAAGGTCCTCGACTCCGAGGGGAAGGAGACGCAGGTCCCGCCCTGCTTCGACTTCCAGACCGAGGGCGATCTGCTCACCGCCGCGGGGATCCCGTGGGCCTACTACTCGGCCGAGCAGGATCAGAACGGCTACCTCTGGTCGGCCTACGACGCGGTGCGCCATATCCGGGAGGACCCGAAGGTCTGGCGGACCCACATCCACCCGGTCGACCGCCTCGAGCGCGACATCGCCGACGGGCTGCTCCCGCCGGTCACCTGGGTGACGCCGCGGTTCGAGGTCTCCGAGCACCCGGAGTACTCGTTCTGCCACGGCGAGAACTGGACCACCCGCATCGTCAACGCGATCATGGCGAGCCCGATGTGGCGCAACACCGCGATCTTCATCACCTGGGACGACTACGGCGGCTTCTACGACCACGTCCCGCCGCCGCAGGTGGACGGGTTCGGCTTCGGCATCCGGGTGCCGCTCATCGTGCTCTCCCCTTACGCGCGGAGCGGCGTCGTCTCGAACGAGCTGGGCGAGTTCTCGAGCGTGCTGCGGTTCATCGAGGACAACTGGAACCTGAACCAGCTGACGCGGCGCGATCTCGATGCGACGCCGCTGCTGTCCGCGTTCGACTTCGCGCAGACGCCGCGCTCGGCCGAACCGCTGCCGGAACGCACGGACTGCGTCGGGGAGCCCTTCCCGTCCGCGCCGCCCGCCCGCTACGCGGGCGCGGGCTAGTCGACCGGGATCGGCGCGATGACCCGCAGGTCCCCGGGCGTGTTCCCGCCGGGGAGCTCGAGATCCTCGACCGTCGTGCCGTAGGGGCAATCGCTCCGCAGCGGCAGGACGAGCGGCTCGGGGTTCGGCGCGGACAGATCGAGAGCCCCGAGGAGCGGGTTCGCGGACGCGTCGCGGGCGGTGAGCGTCGGAAGTCCGAAGACGTCCTCGATCAGTCGTACGACCGACGAGAACTCGTACACCGTGTGATCGACGGAACCCCCGTCCGGACTGTCCCCCGCGCGGGAGAAGGGCGAGATGATCAGCGCCGGCGTCCTGGGCCCGAGCCCCATGTGATCGACCATGGGTGGGGCGACGGGGTCGTAGAAGCCGCCGTAGTCGTCCCAGACGACGATGATGACGGTGGACGCCCACGCCGGGCTCTGCATGATCGCGTTGATCTGGTGCACGGTCCAGTTCTCGCCGTGGCAGAACGCGTACTCCGGGTGCTCGGAGACCTCGAACCGCGGCGTCACCCAGGGGACGGGCGGGAGCAGGCCGTCGGCGTCCGCGGCGATCGTGTAGAGGTGGTTCGGGAACGAGGGCCCATGCGCGCTGGAGAAGAAGTTGTCGAAGAGGACGTTGCGCTCCGCCCACCACC
>JBJTHT010000006.1:0-2108 GCA_046094605.1 Actinomycetota bacterium
CGCAGTTCCAGCACCGGATGCTCTTGGGCCGATCCACGAGGAGCGAGCCGCACTCCTCGCACGGGTGGTCGGCGATCGGCAGGTTGTTCACCGTGAAGTCGCACTCGGGGTAGCGGTCGCATCCGTAGAAGAGCCCGAAGCGCGTGCGCTTCTCGACGACCTTGCCCTCGCCGCACTGCGGGCAGCCAACGCCCAGGTCCTTCGGCGGTTCCTTCTTGATGTAGCGGCAGTCCGGGTACCCGGAGCACCCCGTGAACGGGCCGAACCGACCGACGATGCGCTTGAGCTGCTTGCCGCACTCCGGGCAGGTCTCGTCGAGGAGTTCCGGCTCGGGGCGTTCCTCGCCGTCGAGGTTGCGGATGTACTTGCAGCCGCCGTCGTCCGCGGCGAACCGCGAGCAGCCGATGAAGAACCCGTACTTGCCGAGGCGCTGCTGGAGGCGCCCGGGCGGCGTCCGACCCTCCTCGAGGCACCGCGGGCACTCCTCGTCGAGGTCCTCGAGGTAGCGCTCCCACTTCTCCTCGGCGCGTTCCAGGTCGGTGCTGAACGGACCCCAGAAATCGTTGAGGACCCGGGCGCCGGGGAGTTCGCCCTCGGCCACCTGGTCGAGTTCCTCCTCCATGCGCGCGGTGAAGCCCGTGTCGACGACCTCCGGGAAGTGCTTCACGAGGCCGTCGGTCACGATCTCGGCGACGTCGTTGGCGAAGAAGCGTCGGTCCTCGAGCCGCACGTAGTCGCGCGCGACGATCGTCCCCATGATCGACGCGTACGTGGACGGCCGTCCGATGCCGAGTTCCTCGAGCGCCTTCACGAGCGTGGCCTCGGTGTAGCGGGGTGGCGGCTGCGTGAAGTGCTGCTCGGGGAGGACGTCGAGCATGCGCAGCGGATCCTCCGCGGCGAGGTCGGGGAGCCGGTTCTCCGCGTCCTCGTCCGCGTCGTCGTCGCGGCCCTCCGTGTAGGCGCGGATGAACCCGTCGAAGAGGAGCGTCTGGCCGGTCGCGCGCAGGCCGTACGTCGTGCCAGCGGCGTCGGCCTCGATGTCGACGCCGACCTGGTTGAAGCGCGCGTCGGCCATCTGCGTGGCGACGGTGCGCTTCCAGATCAGTTCGTAGAGGCGCAGCTGGTCGCGGTCGAGTGCGCCCGCGACCTTCGCGGGGAGGCGCTTGGCCGAGGTCGGGCGGATCGCCTCGTGCGCCTCCTGGGCGTTGCGCGACCGCGTCTTGTACCGGCGGGGCTCGTCGAGGAGGTACGCCTCGCCGAACTCCGCGCGCACGACGCCCGTGATCTCGGCGAGCGCGGTCTCCGCGATGTTCACGGAGTCGGTCCGCATGTAGGTGATGAGGCCGACGGTCCCCTCGCCCGGCAGGTCCACGCCCTCGTAGAGGCGCTGGGCGATCTGCATCGTCTTGCGGGCGCCGTAGCCGAGCTTGCGGGAGGCCTCCTGCTGGAGGGTCGAGGTCGTGAAGGGCGGGGCCGGGGAGCGCTTCCGCTCCTTCTTCTCCACCGCGAGCACGCGGTAGGCCGCGCCCCGGAGGCGCTCGGCGTGGACCTCGGCAGCGGCGGCGTCGCCGAGCAGCACTCCCTTCTTCTCCGGGGAACCGGCGAGCCGGCCCTCGGGCACGACCGCGAGGCGGGCGAGGAAGGGTTCCTCGGCGGCCTCCGGCGAGAGGCGGACGTCCACGCTCCAGTACTCGGTCGGGACGAAGGCCCGGATCTCGCGCTCGCGTTCCACGACGAGCCGCACGGCGACGGATTGGACCCGGCCGGCGGAGAGCCCGGGCTTGACCTTGCGCCAGAGGACCGGCGAGAGCTTGTAGCCCACGAGGCGGTCGAGGGCCCGGCGCGCCTCCTGGGCGTCGTAGAGGCGACGGTCGAGGGCGCGCGGTGCCCGGAACGCCTCGAGGATCGCGTCCTTCGTGATCTCCGTGAAGGTGACCCGCTTGGCCGCGGCCGGATCGAGGCCGAGTACCTCGGCGACGTGGAACGCGATCGCCTCACCCTCGCGGTCGTAGTCGGTCGCCAGGACGACCTCGTCGACCGCCGAGCGCACCTTCCGCAGTTCCGCGACGTGCTTCGCCTTGTCGGCCGGCACCTCGTAGGTCATCGCG
>JBJTHT010000007.1:0-7563 GCA_046094605.1 Actinomycetota bacterium
TCGGCGATGGACGGCATCGCCGTCCGCGCCGAGGACGTGCGCGGCGCCTCGCCGCAGCGGCCGATCACGCTCCCCATCGTGGGCCGCGCGATGATCGGGCGCCGCGCGGAGGCGCCGGTCGGGATCGGCGAGGCCGTGCGCCCCGCCCCGGGGGCCCCGATCCCGACCGGCGCCGACGCGATCGTGCCGGTCGAGGAGTGCCGGTTCCTCGGGTCCGAGGACGATGCGGAGACCGTCGAGGTCCTCGCCGACCCGGGCGTCGGTCGGCACATCCGCCCCGCGGGCGAGGACCTGCAGGCGGGCGACCCGCTCGTCGCCAGGGGCGTGCGGCTCCTCGGGCCCGATCTCGCCCTGCTCGCGGCCGCGGGCGTCTCGCATCCGCTCGTCCACCCGCGGCCGCGCGTCGTCGTGCTGTCCACCGGCGACGAACTCGTCCCGCCCTCCGTGCGCCCCGAGTACGGCCAGCTCCGCGACTCGAACGCGTACCAGCTGTACGCCTCGCTCCGGGAGGCCGGCGCGGTGCCGGTGATGGCGGGCATCGTCCCCGACGACGTGGAGGAGATGCGCGACCGCGTGCTCTCCCTGGTCGGCCAGGCCGACGCGTTCGTCTCCTCCGGCGGCGTCTCCGTCGGGGAACGCGACGTCGTCAAGGCCGCGTTCTTCCAGCGCGGCGACGTCGACTTCTACAAGGTGGCGATGCAGCCGGGGAAGCCCCAGGGCTTCGGCCACATCGAGGGCAAGCCCTACTTCGGCCTGCCGGGGAACCCCGTGAGCGTCTTCGTCTCCTTCGAGGTGTTCCTGCGACCCGCGGTGCTCCGCATGGCGGGACGCACCGATCTGTTCCGGCCGGAGGTGACCGCCCGCCTCGACGCGGCGGTGGGCGGCGCCGACGAGCGGACCGTCTTCGCGCGCGTGATCGTCCGCCGCGTCGAGGCGGGCGCCTTCGTCGCGACCCCCGTGGGCGGACGCGGTTCCAACCTCGTCTCGACGGCGAGTCGGGCCAACGGCCTCGCGATCGTCCCCGCGGGAACGGGGACGGCGACGGCGGGGACGCGCGTCCGTGTCATGCTGTTCCGGTCAACGGGGGAGTGATGACCAAGGACGTCACGCGCATCGTCGAGGTCGGTGGGAAGGAGATCACCGAGCGGGAGGCCATCGCCACGTGCGTCCTCTCCACGACGCCCGAGACGGTGGACCGCCTGATCGAGGGAACCACGAAGGGCGATCCGCTCGAGGCTGCCCGCATCGCCGGCGTGTTCGGCGTCAAGCGCACGCCGGACCTCCTGCCGTTCTGCCATCCGATCGCCGTGACCGGCGCCGAGGTCACCGTCACCCCGGACCGCGCCGCCGGGACGGTCACCGTCGTCGCGCGCGTGCGGGCGAAGGACCGCACGGGCGTGGAGATGGAGGCGCTCACGGCCGCGGCCGTCGCGGCGCTCAGCCTCTACGACACCTCCAAGGCGTTCGATCGGGCCGCCCACATCGACGGGCTCCGGCTCCTCGAGAAGCGCGGCGGCAAGAGCGGCGACTACGTCGCCGATCCGGCCTGACCGACCCGCGTCGACCGACCCCATCGCGCCGCACCGTCCCCGGGGTTGTGGAAATCACACGCGAGGTATTTGGTTCCCACCATCTGGGGTGCTAGCGTCCCCGACCGGCCCATATGTAGTGGTTGCTGGGCCGGGGCAGGAGACAGGGGGCTTCAGACTGAGCTGGTTGCTGCTCGTGGCACTCGGAATGCTGTGGGCGGCCTTCCTCAACCCGACGAAGAAGGCTTCCCCCGCGGAGAGTGTCCGCGCCTTCGAGACCGACATGGGTCGCCTGAAGAGCGACCTGCTCTCGGCGCCACCCCATCCGGCTCCCCGTCCCCGCCAGACCTCCGCCGCTCGGCTCCGCGCGCGGCGCCGTCGCCTCTTCACGGTCCTGATGCAGGCGTTCTCGGTGACGTTCCTAGTCGGGATCATGCCGCTCTTCCGATGGATGTGGGCGGTGTCGGGACTGCTCCTCCTCGTGCTCGCGGTCTACGTGTGGTTGCTCCTCGGGTATGCCCCGCCCCACGGCCCCACGGGACGGCGCGCGCCGAGCGGTGCCCCGCGTCCGATCGCGCGGCCGCGCACGCCGTTCCCGCACGTCCCGCTCGACGATGGCGACGACGGCGAGATCATCGTCCGGCGGACGCCGCGTCGGTCCACCGGCGCCTGACGCCGCTGCTAGGCTTCCGCGCCCGGGGGGTGTAGCTCAGCCCGGTAGAGCACTGCGTTCGCAACGCAGGGGTCAGGGGTTCGAATCCCCTCACCTCCACCCGGAACCTCCACGCAGCGGGACCGCCGTCAGAAGAGGCGCGGTTCCGCCGAGACCTCCTCGAGCAGGTGCGGACCGTCGTTGCGCACGCTCGACACCTCGGTCGACACGCGTCTGGCCACGAGCGCCGCGTCCGGCGCGGATCCGAGCAGCGGGAACAGGTCCTCGCGCGGGGTCTCGGGGTCCAGCCACCGCGCGCGGTCCTCGCGCGCGAGCAGCACCGGCATGCGGTCGTGGATCGCGCCGACGACGGCGTTTGCCTCCGTCGTGACGAGCGAGAACGCGCGGATCGGTTCCCCGTCGGCCGTGGCGGTTCGCACGCTGATGCCGGCGAGCGCGAGCAGCGGACCGTCGGTCGGGAGGAACGCCCAGGGCTGTCGTCGACCGCGCGGCGACGTTCCCTTGCCCGCCGCGGCGAGGTGCTCCGGGTTCTCCCACTCGTAGAAGGCGTCCACCGGGACGAGCACGCGGCCGTGACGGAACGGTTCCCGGAAGGAGGGGAGCCGGTCCACCGTCTCGGCGCGCGCGTTGAAGAGCGACCGGGTCGCGCCGTCCTTCCCCGCGCCGGGGAGTCCCCAGATCGCGCGCTCGAGGCGACGGCCGCCGTCGGCCGGCGCGACGACGAGCGCGAGCTGCGAGGGCGGCATGTTCCAGCGGGGACGCCAGTCGGAACCGGACCCCAGGCCCACGTCGAGCACCGCGTCCATCGCCACGGCCACTTCGTCGGGGCGCAGCACCTGCACGATCCGTCCGCACATGGGACGAGGCTAGCCGCGGCGGCGCGGGGTCGCCGCGGTAGGCTCGCGCGCCATGGGCCTGGCACGCGACGCGATCCTCTGGGCGGCGGACAACCCGACGCTGCGTGCGACGCTCCCGCGCTACGGCTTCGTCCGGCGCACGGTGCGCCGCTTCATGCCGGGCGAGACGCTCGACGCCGCGCTCGACGCGGCCGCCGTCCTCGGCCTGCCGACGACCTTCACGCGCCTCGGCGAGAACGTGACCGAGATCGCCGAGGCCGATGCGGTCGCCGACCACTACGAGGACGCGTTCCGCCGGATCGCGGAGCGCGGCCTCGACACCGAGATCTCCGTGAAGCTCACCCAGCTCGGCCTGGACCTCGACGTCGAGCGCACCGTCGCGCACGTGCGTCGGCTCGCGGCCGGTGCGGAGCGTGCGGGGAACCGCCTGTTCCTCGACATGGAGTCCTCGCCCTACGTGGACCGCACGCTCGACGTCGCGCGACGGGTGCGCGCCGAGGGGGCGCCGATCGGCGTGTGCCTCCAGGCGTACCTGCGGCGGACCGTGGGCGACGTCGGGTCACTGCTCCCCACGGGGATGGCGATCCGGTTCGTGAAGGGTGCCTACAAGGAGGACCCCGCGCTCCTCGTCGGCGGGAAGCGTGAGATCGATGCCGCGTACCACGCGCTCGCGATGACGGTGCTGCGCGCGACCGACGACCCGTCGCGCCTCGCGCTCGGGACCCACGACGTGGATCTGATCCGGCGCATCGACGCCGACATCGCGTGGCGCGACCGATCGCGGCAGGCCTACGAGGTGCAGATGCTCTACGGCATCCGCGTCGCGGACCAGCACGGTCTCGCGCGCGAGGGGTTCCGGGTGCGTCCGCTGATCGCCTACGGCGAACACTGGTACCCGTGGTTCATGCGGCGCCTCGCGGAACGACCCGCGAACGTCCTCATGGCCGTGCGGAATCTCCTCGCGCGATGAGCGACCGCGTCGGGTTCGTCGGCCTCGGACTCATGGGCCGTCCCATGGCGAGGAACCTGCTCGCCGCGGGCTTCCCGCTCACGGTGCACTCGCGCAGCCCAGGTCCGGTCGAGTACCTCGCGTCCGCGGGGGCGGCGACGTCGTCGTCACGATGCTCCCCGACACGCCCGACGTGGAGGCCGTACTCTTCGGCCCGCGCGGTGTGATCGAGGGCGCGTCGTCCGGGTCCCTGGTGATCGACATGTCGACGGTGGATCCCATCGCCACACGGGGCTGGCACGCGCGACTCGCGGAACGCGGCGTCGGCCTCGTGGACGCGCCGGTCTCCGGCGGCGACATCGGCGCACGCGACGGGACGCTCTCGATCATGGTCGGCGGCGAGGACGGGGCGGTCGCCCGCGCGATGCCGCTCCTGCGCGCGATGGGGACGACGATCGTGCACGTCGGCGGTCCCGGCGCCGGTCAGGTCTCGAAGGCCTGCAACCAGATCGTCGTCGGCGGCACGCTCGCCGCGGTCTCGGAGGCGCTCGTGTTCGCCGCGCGTGCGGGCGTGCATCCGGCGAAGGTGCGCGAGGCGCTGCTCGGGGGCTTCGCCGGTTCCCGGATCCTCGAGGTCCACGGCCAGCGCATGCTCGACCGGAACTTCGTCGCGGGCTTCTTCGCGCGCCTCATGCGCAAGGACGCGCGCATGGTCGCCCGCGCGGCGCGGGAACTGCGCGTGGCGACCCCGGTCTTCGACGTGGTCGCGACCGACCTCGAACGCCTCGTGGAGGAACACGGCGGCGAGATCGACTACTCCGCCTACGTGCGCCTCCGCGAGGAGGACGCGGAACGCGGTTAGGCGCCCGCCAGGTCGCCGGGCTCGTCGACGTCGCGCGGCGCGGGGCCCGGGACGCGCACCTCGCGGAACCGCCCCGGCGTCATGAGCGCGCGGGCGCCGGTATCCCCGTCGAGCGCCATCGCCTCGCCCCAGATGGACCGCGCGAGCAGCGCGGGTCCGGGTCCATCGTCGAACGCGAGGCGCAGGATCGGCGCTGATGCCGGGCTGGTCGGCGAGCAGCACGACGGCCGCCTCGCTCGCGGCGTCGGCCGCGCCGAGCCCCGCCGCGAGCGAGGCGGCCTGCCCCGTCGCGTAGCGCTCGGCGATCACGGTGCGCGCGTTCGCGGGCAGCGCGAGCGCGCCGCGGACGCGTTCCGCGTCGTGGCCGAGGACGACGACGATCTCGTCCATCCGGGCGGCCGTGAGCGCGTCCACGGCGTGTTGGGCGAGTGGACGGCCGTGCAGCTCCGCGACCTGCTTCGTCGCGCCGAAGCGCGTCGAGGTTCCCGCCGCGAGGACGATGCCGGTGATCACGGGCGGCGAGCATACGGCTCGGCTACCGTGGGGCCGTGTTCCGACTCGACGGTCGCGTCGCGCTCGTCACCGGCGCGGGGAGCCCCGCGGGGATCGGGTTCGCGTGCGCGAGGATGCTGCGTACGGTCGGCGCGTCGGTGGCCGTCACCTCGACGACCGACCGCATCCACGAGCGCGCCGCGGAACTGGGGGAGGGCTGCATCGGGTTCGTCGCGGACCTGACCGACGCCGACGCCGCACGTCTGCTCGTCGCCGACGTCGCGTCGTCGCTGGGACCCGTGGACGTCCTCGTGAACAACGCGGGCCTCGCGCAGATCGGTGTGCATCGCAACCCCGCGAAGGACGTCGTCGACCTCCCCGCCGAGGACTTCATGCGCGAGCTCGACGTGAACCTGATGACGGCCTACCACGCCACGCGCGCGGTGCTGCCGTCGATGATCGAGCGTCGCCGTGGCCGCATCGTGAACGTGTCGTCGGTGACGGGTCCCTACGTCTCCAACCCGAGGATGGCCGGCTACAGCGCGGCGAAGGCGGCGATGGACGGCCTCACGCGCGCTCTCGCGATCGAGGTCGGCCGACTGGGCATCACGGTCAACGCCGTCGCCCCCGGGTGGGTGCAGACGGCGTCGAGCGAACCCGAGGAGATCGCGGACGGGGCTTCGAACACGCCCGTGGGTCGACCGGGGACGCCGGAGGAGATGGCGTCCGCGGTCGTGTTCCTCGCCTCCGACGAGGCCAGCTACGTGACGGGGCAGTCGCTCGTCGTGGACGGCGGGAACATCGTGCAGGAGTACAAGGGACCGCCCGAGGCCTGGTACTAGGCGCGGACGCGCGTCGCGGGCTCGCGCTCGTGGATCGGTCCGACGCGTTCCTTGAGGAATCCGCCCCGCCGCCCGCGGCGCACCGCGACGATCTCGGCGACGATCGCGAGCGCGATCTCCTCCGGCCCCTCGGATCCGAGGTCGAGGCCCGCGGGGCTGTGGATGCGCGCGCGTTCCGCGTCGCCGAGGCGCACGCCCTCGCTCTCGAGTTCCTGGAGGAGGCGTTCGGTGCGGTTCCGGGGTCCGAGCAGCGTGATCGCGCGCGCCGGCGTGGCGAGCACCGCGCGGGCGTAGTCCTTGTCGCGCAGGAACGCGTGGCTCATCACGAGCACGTAGGTGCGGTCGTCGATCCGCGCGCGCTCCGCGACCTGGTCGGGGCGGTCGAGGGGGACGAAGCCCGCGGCGCCGGGGAACCGCTCGTTCGTGAGGAACCCGGGGCGGTCGTCGGCCACGATCACCTGCCAGCCGAGGGCCGCGCCGGCCGCGACGACGGGGATCGCGTCGTGGCCGGCGCCGCAGACGACGAGGCGCAGGGCCGGTTCGAGCACCTCGACGAAGCAGCGGCGGGACGCGACGTCGCGCACCGTCGAGCGTTCGGCCGCGAGCGCCCCGAGCGCGGCGTCGCGTCCCGCCGCGTCGGCCGCGGCATCGCCGAGCGTCCCCTCAGTCGCGCCGTCGGGTCGCACGAGCAGGCGCTTGCCCGCGTCGTCGCCCTCGATCACGGTGATCATCGCGATCGGTCGTTCCTCGGCGAGGGCCGCGCGGAGCGCGCCGGCGACGCGGGCCGCATCGTCGGCCGGTTCCACGAAGACCTCGATCGCGCCGTTGCACCCGAGGCCGAGGCCCCAGACGTCGTCGTCGTCGGTGGTGAGGTCCCACGCGGCGATGCGCGGGACGCCCTCCCGCATCACGATGCGCGCCACGTCCGCGACGTCGCCCTCGAGGCAGCCGCCGCTGATGTTGCCGACGGGCGCACCCTCCTCGGGGACGAGCAGCCGCGCGCCGGGCCGTCGGTACGTGGAACCCTTGACCGCCACGATCGTGGCGAGGGACATGCGTTCGCCGCGCGCCGCGAGCGACTCGATCGCCTCGAGGACGTCGGTCAGTTCGCTCATGCGGCGAGTGTAGACCCGTCGTCCGCGTGCGACGGCGGTACCCTCTCGTCGTGGCCGGGCGTGGGACGGGACGGAGGAACCGCGTCTTCTGGATCTACCTCGGCGTCCTCACCGTCGGCGGGCTCCTGCTCGGCGGGCTCATCGTGCTGAACCGTCCGTTGCTGCGCGAGGGGTCGATGCGCGAGGTGCAGGAGAACCTCAGCGCCGTGGCCCGCCCGGGGCGGGGCGGCGGGGGGCGGGGCCC
>JBJTHT010000008.1:0-4379 GCA_046094605.1 Actinomycetota bacterium
CCTTCTGACCACGCCCGAGGTGCCCGGTGACGATGCCCACCCGTTCCCTCGCCGGCCGGCCGGTGGGCGCGATCGGCCTCGGCTGCATGACGATGTCGTGGGGCTACCTCGGCGAGGGGACCGACGAGGAGGCCGTCTCGGTGATCCGCCGGGCGTTCGACCTCGGCGTGACGCACTTCGACACCGCCGACGTCTACGGCCCGTACCGCAACGAGGAACTCGTCGGCGAGGCGCTCCGCGGCAACCCCGACGCGTTCGTCGCCACGAAGGTCGGCCTCGTCGTCGGGCCGAACGGCGGCTATCCGCTGCGCAAGGACGCGCGACCTGGACGGATCCGCGCCGAGGTCGTCGGGTCGCTCCGGCGCCTCGGCCGCGACGTGCTCGACCTCTACTACCTGCACCGGCCCGACCCGGCGGTCCCGTTCGAGGAGTCGTACGGCGCCCTCGCGGACCTGGTCCGCGAGGGCGCCGGCCGCGCACTCGGGCTCTCGGAGGTCACGGTCGACCACCTCGAGCGCGCGTGGGCGATCCACCCGTTCGCGGCGCTGCAGTCGGAGTTCTCGCTCTGGACGCGCGCGCCGCTCGACGACGTGATCCCGTGGTGCGCCGCGCACGGCGTCGCGTTCGTCCCCTACTCACCGCTCGGACGCGGGTTCCTCACGGGGGCGATCACGCAGGCGGCGTTCGACCCGAAGGACTTCCGCGCCACGAACCCGCGCTTCTCCGCCGAGGCGATCGACGCGAACCAGGCGATCGTGGAGCGCGTACGCGCGGTCGCCTCGCGCCACGACGCCACGCCCGCGCAGGTCGCGATCGCGTGGACGATGGCCAAGGGCGACCACATGCTGCCGATCCCGGGCACGCGGCGCCTGCGCTGGCTCGAGGAGAACGTCGGCGCGGCGCGGGTCGCGCTCACGCCCGCCGACGTCGCGGACCTCGACGCGCTCCCCGCGCCGGCCGGCGAGCGCTACTGACGGGTTCCCGCCCCTAGCGGGGCGTGAACCCGTCGATCGTGATCCACGTCGCCGACGAGGCTGACCGCTTCGTGCCGGTCACGACGATGCGCACGGTGTGCGAACCGGCCGCGAGACCGAGGATGGACCGGTCGATGCGCGCGACGGCCGCGGCGTAGTTGTCGAAGGTCCTCACGAGCACGCCGTCGATGAACACCTTCGCGATGCCCTGGTCGGGGCCGACCTGCGTGATCCAGGAGATGCCGGAGCCCACGAACTCGAACGACACGACCGTGCCCGCGAGCGCGCTCCGCGCGACCTTGCCGCCGGAGGCCGTGGCCGTGGAGACGGCGGACCACACGTACGAGAGCACCGGCGTCTTGTCCACCAGCGTCCCGACCTTGAACCCGTCCACCGCCACGAGGTCGTCCCCGGTCGCGGTGATCGTGATCGTGTGGTCGCCGTCGCCGAGCTTCTGGAACAGGCGCGACGAGCGCGCGAGCGTCGACGCGGAGAGGTCGAAGGTGCCCTTGGACCTGCCGTCGATCGTGACGGTCGCGGTTCCCATCGTCGGGCCGACGATGGTGTTCCACTGCACGGACGGGCCGGTGAAGTCGTAGGAGGCGCTCGCCCCGGCGCCCTCCTCCACGACGTAGGACCCACCGAGCGCGGCCGCCGACTTCACGGGCTTCCACGTGTAGGCGATCGAGGCGTCGGACTCCTCGACCTCGACGGGGACGGGCATCACGAAGGAGGCGCTCGTCGGCGCCACCGGGTTCAGCGCGCGGTCCACGACGTCGGGGCTCACGCCGTTCACGATGACGATGTAGTTCGCGCCGACCTCGAGGTCGTCCACGGGATCGAGGATCGCGGCCTTCACGAGGCCGCTCGCGCAGTCCACCGTCGCGCCGCCGGAACCCTTGCAGATGAGCGACGTCGCGATCACGCCCGCCTTCTTCCGCTTGAGCACGACGTCGTCGGCGGTGACGTTCGTGACGACCTCGTTGAAGCGCACGTTGAGCGGACCCGAGACGGTCTTCGGCGCGACGACCGATGCCGTCGGCGGGTCGGTGTCGGTCACGAACGAAGCGGACACCGATCGGTTCGCGGTCATCCTCACCGTGCACGCGTCGATGCCGCTGCACGCGCCGCCCCAGGCGCCGAGGTACGTGCCGACCTCGCTCGCCGGTGCGAGGGAGACCTCCTCGCCGCCGTTGAGCAGCAGCTCGCACGTCGAACCGCAGTCGATGCCCGCGGGGTCGCTCGTCACGGTTCCCGCCCCATCGGTCGTGACGGACAGGGACCGGAGCGTCACGGTGTTGAGCGAGGAACCGTTGAAGCGGTCCATGTCCACGCACGTGGCGATGCCCGAGACGCGACCGCAGTCGGTGTACTGCCAGAACGTCCAGCCGCGGCCCGCCCAGTTCCCGCCCGGCACCTCCGGCGACGGGTTCGTGCGCCAGTCGGCGACCCACAGGTCGTAGCCCGCCTTGGCGACCGCGTCGGTGTTCCCGAAGCGGACCTTCCATCCGTTAGGACTCGTGTAGACGAGGGCGCGCACGCCGGTGCTCGAGCGCACCTCCTCGAGGAAGTCGAGCGCCCACTGCGTGAGCGCGACGGGGCCCAGACCGCCGGTCTCCTCGATGTCGAGGACCGGGGGCAGCGTCCCCGCCTCGATCACCGCGTTGGCGACGAAGAACCGCGCCTCGAGGACCGCGTCGTTCGGCGTCCCGTCGGGCCGCGCGAAGTGGTACGCGCCGATGCGCACGCCGGCGCTGCGCGCGCCGTTCGAGTTCTGCGTGTAGTTCGGGTCGAGCGTCGCGCGGCCGTCCGTCGCCTTGATGAAGGCGAACTTCACGCCGTCCGAGGCGACGGCGCCCCAGGAGATCGACCCCTGGTACTTCGACACGTCGATGCCGGTGAGCGTGGCGGCCTCGGCGACGGCGGGCGCGACGGCGCCGAGCAGCGCGATGACCGTGCCGACGATGGCGGGGCGGAGCAGGCGACGCATGGGGAATCCCTTCCGTCCAGAGGGGTGTTCCGGCAACGCTACCCGAGGCGGGGCCCCGGGTCGACCATCCGCGGCCTCAGGCCTCGGGTTGGCCCATCGCGCGGCGGTACTGCTGGTTGAAGAAGAAGAGGAGCCGGTCCTGCCGCGGGTACACGCCGCTCGTGTAGGCGCGGGATCCGGTCCCCGTCTGCGCGCGCTCGCACACGTCCCAGTCCTGGCGGCTGATGAGGTCCCAGAACTCGATCACGGGCTGCGGCGCGAACGCGGGGTCGGCGATCGTCTCCGGCCGGAACAGGAACTCCGACACGACGGTGGTGGACCCCGGACCGTGCGGGTACGCGATGTAGTACATGATGCAGTCGGGGTGGAAGTTCACCATCATGTTCGGGAACTGGAACACCCCGTAGTACGCCCGGTAGTCCTCGTCGTCGAGGCCGGGGAACGGCGGGAGCGTCGACTGCCCCGTCGGCGTGAACGACGTGGCGCCCTCCTTCATCACGTTGCCCTGCTCGGGACGTGACTCGTCCCAGATCTCGCCGAAGCGGTAGATCGGCACGACCTGCACGAGTTCCGGGTGGACGCTCGGGCAGTGGAGGCACTCGTTGTAGTTCTCCACGACGATCTTCCAGTTGGCCTTGACCTCGTAGACGATGCGCCCACCGACGCGCAGATCCTCCATGTGGAACCGCTCGAAGCCCGTGAGCGACTCCGCGCCGGACCGCAGCACGTCCATCAGGGGACCGGCGTTGCTGTCGAGGTTGGCGAAGAGGAAGCCCGCGTACTCGCCGACCGCCACCGGGTAGAGCGGGTAGCGGGAGCGGTCGAAGGCCTCGTCCTCCTTCACGTTCGGCGTGGCGACGAGGTTCCCGTCGAGGTCGTAGGTCCAGCCGTGGTACGGGCACGCGAACGCCTTCTTCGCGTTGCCGCACGCGTCGTCGTCGAGGAACTTCGTCCCGCGGTGCGAGCAGACGTTGTAGAAGGCGCGGAGCTCGCCCTCGCGGTTGCGCACCAGGAAGATGGACTCGCCGGCGACGTCCCGGACGAGGAAGTCGCCGGGGTTGCCGAGTTCCTCGGAGCGGCCCACGCAGACCCACCCGCCGAACCAGATCCGCTCGCGCTCGTCCTTCCAGACGTCGTCGCTCGTGTAGGCGCTGCCGGGCAACGTCGGACGCGGGGTCCAGTTGCGGCTCGCGGCCAGGAGCTCCGGGGAATAGCGCTCGGTCTTCACACGACGAGGATAGAACCTGTCGGCGGCGGCGGGTCCCTCTGGCACAATCCCGGGGTCAGTACGCACGCTCCCTGCGTGGAGGGGACCATGGACCGCAGGCTCCGGATGGTGGTGGCGGCGGCGCGCGGCGGCGCCGGGCTCCAGCCCGGGCGGGCCGTGCGCCCGCCCGGCGCCGCCGCCGCGCGCC
>JBJTHT010000009.1:0-9807 GCA_046094605.1 Actinomycetota bacterium
GATCGCCGTCGGGGACGACACCGCCGCGACGGCGATCAGCGCGGGCGGGTTCCACACGTGCGTCCTGACGACGGACGGCGCGGCGTGGTGCTGGGGCGACGACGGCTCGGGGCAGTTGGGCGACGGGACCGACGACGCGACGCCCGGACCGGTGACGGTCGCGGGATGGACCGTCTGAGCGACGGTTCGGCGGCGCGCGCCTAGGCGCGCGCCGCCGCGGTGCGCATCGACCGCAGCACGGCGATCGCCGCGACGCAGACCAGCACCGCGGGCAGGTACGGGCTCGCGCCGAGTCGGTCCGCCGCGAACCCGCCGGCGAGCGGCCCGATCGAGATGCCGAGGTCGAACGCCACGTTGAAGAGCCCGTACGCGCGGCCGCGTTCCCCGGCCGGCGCGGCGACGGTGATCGCGCCGCCGACCGCGGGGAACACCGCGCCGTACCCGACGCCGTAGACGACCATCGCGACGGTCGCCGTCGTCATCGAGACCGGGAGCATGAGCAGCAACCCGGATGCCGCGAGGCAGGCCAGACCGACCGACGCCATGGGGACCGGCCCGCGGGCGTCGACCGAGCGCGCGACGCGACCGAGCAGCATCACGACCACGGCGATGAGGCCGAAGAGGCCGAGGAGCGGGCCGCTCACCGCGCGCCCGTACCCCGCCGCGTCGAGGTCCACCGCGAAGAACGTGGCGACGGTGCCGACGGCGAAGGTGTACGCGGCGGTGCCGAGGTAGGCGGCGCGGAGCATCGGACGCCCGAGCAGGTCGCGCCACGCGCCCGGTGCGCCCGGGTCGGGCACCGCGACCGACGCGCCGGTCTCGCGGATGAACCCGAGCGTGAGCGCGAGCCCGACGGCGAGCAGGATCGCGATCGTGCGGAAGACGACGTGGAACCCCTCGGGCCCGACGGCGTGCGCGCTCGCCTCGCCGCCGAACGCCGGTCCGACGATCGCCGCGAGACCGATCAGCGCGCCCGCGCGACCGACGTAGCGGCCTCGTTCCCCGACCGGCGCGATGTCGCCCACGACGGTGAACACTGCGGCGGTCACCATGCCGCCCGCGGCACCGTGCACGATGCGCAGGAGCACGAGCGAGGTGAGCGACGTGGCCGACGCGTAGAGGGCGATCGCGATCGGACTGATCGCGAGGCTCCACACGAGCGTGCGGCGGCGACCGAACCGGTCCACGAGCGACCCGCCCACGATGTCGAAGGCGAGGTTCGTGAGCGAATACGCCGCGACCGCGATCGCGATGCCGAGCGGTCCGGCACCGAGCGCCTCGGCGTAGGGGCCGGTGACCGGCAGCAGCGCGAAGTTGTCGATGAACGCCAGGAAGACGACGGCGAAGACGGCGGAGCGTCCGGCGCGCCCGAGCGGCGCGGCGGATCCGGGATCGCCCTCGTTCACCGGGATGCGCACGGCGGGCAGGATAGCGGGCGCGCGTTCGCCGTCGACGCGTAGGCTCGCCCCATGACGGACGGCGGCGTCGCGGTCGCGCGCGCGGGGCTCACCGCGGCCGAGGCCGCGCATCGCCTGGCGACCGACGGCCCGAACGAACTGCCGACGGCCCGCGCGCGCGGCCTCCTCGCGCAGGTCGCGGCGGTCCTCGCGGAACCGATGATCCTGCTGCTCGTCGCGGCGGGGACCGTGAACCTGATCCTGGCCGAGACCCTCGACGCGATCCTCCTCACGGCCTCGGTCCTCGTGATCGTCGGCATCTCGATCGTCCAGGAACGCCGCACCGAGACCGCCCTCGCGGCGCTGCGCGACCTCTCGGCGCCGCGCGCCCTCGTCGTGCGCGACGGGGAACGCGTGCGCATCGCCGGACGCGACGTCGTGCGCGGCGACCTCGTCGTCCTCGTCGAAGGTGACCGCGTCCCCGCCGACGCGGTGGTGATCGAATCGTCGGCGCTCTCGGTGGACGAGTCGCTCCTCACGGGCGAGTCGGTTCCCGTGCGCAAGGTCGCCGCCGACCCGACCGCGGCGATCGGCGCGCCGGGCGGCGACGCGACGCCCTGGGTCTTCTCGGGGACCCTCGTCGTGCGCGGGCGCGGCCTCGCCGTGGTCGCGGCGACCGGCGCGACGACCGAACTCGGCCGCATCGGAACGGCGTTGGGCGAGATCGCGGAGGAGCGCACGCCGCTGCAGCGCGAGGTCGCGCGCATCGTGCGCGTCATCGCGGTGCTCGGGGTCGGCGCGGCGGCAGCGGTCGTCGTGATCTACGGCGCGACGCGCGGGAACTGGCTCGAGGGCGCGCTCGCAGGGATCGCGACGGCGATGGCGATGCTGCCCGAGGAGTTCCCCGTCGTCCTCACGGTCTTCCTCGCGCTGGGCGCGTGGCGCATGTCGAGGAGCGGCGTCCTCGCGCGGCGCTCCGCGGTGATCGAGACGCTCGGGTCGGTCACGGTCCTCTGCGTGGACAAGACGGGGACGCTCACGATGAACGCGATGGTCGTCGGGGAACTGATCGCGGACGGCCGGACGCTCGTCCTCGACGGGACCGACGTGCCGGAGGACTTCCGCGACCTGATCGAGAGCGCGGTGCTGGCGTCGCCGCCGATGCCCTTCGATCCGATGGACCGCGCGTTCCGCGACCTCGGGAACCGTCACCTCGGCGACGCGCACGACGGCTGGGACCTCGTGCGCGAGTACCCGCTCTCGGAGGACCTGCTCGCGGTCTCGCACGCGTGGCGCCCGAGGCGATCGGTCGCCTGTGCCGGTTCGACGCGGCGCGCACCGCCGAGCTCACGCGTCAGGTCGAGGCCGCGACGGCGCAGGGCCAACGCGTCCTCGCCGTCGCCCGCGCGCGCCTCGACGGCGCGCTCCCGGACGACCAGCGCGACATCCCCTTCGAGTACCTCGGCCTCGCCGGGCTCTACGACCCCGTGCGTCCCGGGGTGCCCGAGTCCGTCGCGGAGTGCACCCGCGCGGGGATCCGCACGGTGATGATCACCGGCGACTTCCCGGGGACCGCGCTCGCGATCGGGCGCGCGATCGGCCTCGACCACCGCGACGCGTGCATCACCGGTCCCGAGCTGGAGGCGATGGACGATACGGAGCTCGCGCGCCGCATCCCCGCGGTCTCGGTCTTCGCGCGCGTCGTCCCCGCGCAGAAGCTGCGCATCGTGCGCGCGCTCAAGGCCAACGGCGAGATCGTGGGCATGACGGGGGACGGCGTGAACGACGCGCCGGCGCTCCGTGCCGCCGACGTCGGCATCGCGCTCGGCGGTCGGGGCACCGACGTCGCGCGCGAGGCGGCCGCGCTCGTCATCACCGACGACGACTTCACCTCGATCGTGCGCGGGATCCGCCAGGGCCGCGGCATCTTCGAGAACCTGCGCAAGGCGATGACCTACCTGATCGCCGTGCACGTCGCGATCTTCGGGACCTCGCTCGTGCCGGTCCTCGTGGCGACCTGGCCGCTCGTTCTGCTGCCGCTGCAGATCGCGCTGCTCGAGTTCATCATCGACCCCGCCTGTTCCATCGTGTTCGAGTCCGAGGACGCGGACCCGCGCGTGATGGACCGCCCGCCGCGCCGCGTCGGCGCGCCGCTCTTCGACCGCCGCGGCCTCGCCACGGCGGTGCTCCAGGGCGTCGGCTCGCTCGCCGCGGTGATCGGCGTGTTCCTGTGGGCGGTGTCGACCGATCGGCCCGCGCCGGTCGTGCGCTCGATGGCCTTCGTCACGATCGTCCTGGGGAACATCGCGCTGATCCTCGTGAACCGTTCGGGTCGCCTCTCCGCGTTCGGCGCGCTCCGGGAGCGGCGCAACCCCACCGTGAAGTGGATCCTCGCGGGCGGCGTCGGGCTCCTGCTCGCGGTGCTCCTCGTGCCGGGGCTGCGCGACGCGTTCCGCCTCGGGACGCTCGCTCCCGCCGAGGGGCTCGTCGCCGTGCTCGCGGCGGCGGCGGGCGCGGCGGGCTACGAGGTGGACAAGCGCCTGCGCGCCCGCCGCCGCCCCTGACCCCGTACCCTCTGCGGTCATGACGACGCGGCGCATCCTCGCTTCGAGCGGCGGCTTCGTCCCCGGCGACCGTCAGGGGACGATGCGTCCGGGCCCGATCGTCCTGCGGATGCTCGAACTCACGGGCCAGGATCGCCCGAAGGTCTGCCTGGTGATGACCGCCTCCGGCGACGACGTCGGCTACCTCACGGCGTCCTACGAAGCGTTCTCCGCGCTCTCGTGCGACGTCACGCACCTCGCGCTCTTCACGCAGCCCAACGCCGACGTCGAGGAACGCATCTGCGGGAGCGACGTCGTGTGGGTGGGCGGCGGTTCCGTCGCGAACCTGCTCGCGCTCTGGCGCCTCCACGGCGTGGACGACGCGATGCGCGCGGCGTGGGAGGGCGGCACCGTCCTCGGCGGCGTGAGCGCGGGCGCGATCTGCTGGCACGTCGGCGGCACGACCGACTCGTTCGGTCCGGCGCTGCGTCCCGTGACCGACGGTCTCGGTCTGCTCCCGTACGGCTGCGGCGTCCACTACGACAGCGAGGAACAGCGCCGCCCGCTGCTCCACGGACTGGTCGGCGCGGGGACGCTGCCGACGTCGTTCGCCACCGACGACGGCATCGGGATCCTCTACGAGGGAACGGAACCGGTCGAAGTGGTCGTGGACCGACCCGACCGCCTCGCGGCCGCGTACCGCGTCGAACGCACGCCCGAGGGCGTGGTCGAGGCGCGCCTGCCCTTCGGTCGACTCTGACCGGGACGGTTGCCGCGGGCGGTCCGCGCCCGTAGCGTCGTCCCGTGCCGCGCCGCTCCCGGTTCCTCGCCCTCGCCGTCGTGCTGTCCGCGCTCGTCGCGTGCACGCAGGCCGAGCCCGCGCCGCGCCCCGCGCCCAGCCCGCCGCCGGTCGGGGCGGAGAAGATCGAGCACCTCGTCTTCATCGTGCAGGAGAACCGCTCCTTCGATCACTACTTCGGGACGTACCCGGGCGCCGATGGCATCGCGTTCGACGGCGACGTCCCGATCGCCTGTCTGCCGGACGAACCGATCGACGGATGCTCGCGGCCGTGGCACGCGACCGACCTGAACCTCCAGGGCGGTCCGCACGCGTCGTGGGCCTCCGACGTGGACGTGAACGGCGGGAAGATGGACGGGTTCATCCAGGCGGCCGTGAACCACACGAAGGGCGACCACTGCGTCGCGCCCGCGCGCTTCGTGCAACCGGGCTGCACCGTCGGTCCGAACGGGGAACCGCCCCTCATGGGCTACTTCGAGCGCCCCGAGATCCCGAACTACTGGGCGTACGCGGACCGCTACGTGCTGCAGGACCGGATGTTCGCGCCGACCGATTCGTGGAGCCTGCCGTCGCACCTGTTCCTCGTGTCGGGATGGTCGGCGGAGTGCAGCGACCCGCGCGATCCGATGTCGTGCTCGTCGGACACGAAGCTCGACGACCGCTGGACGGCGTCGAAGGAGGGCGTCCTCGGCGATCCCGTCTACGCGTGGACCTCGATCGCGTGGCTCCTGCACCGCGAGCAGGTCTCGTGGGCCTACTACGTGGGTCCCGGTTCCTGTCCGGTCGGACCGTGTCTGCCGTTCCCCAACCCGGACACCGGCCCGATCCAGACGCCGCTGATCTGGAACCCGTTCCCGCAGTTCGTCGACGTCGTCGAGACCGGACAGGTCGGCAACGTGCGCGAGGCCGACGACCTCTTCGCGTCGCTCGAGGACGGGACGCTGCCGTCCGTGTCGTGGGTGATCCCGGGCTACGCCTACAGCGAACATCCCGACTCGCCGTACGCGGCCGCCGCCGGACAGGCGTGGGTCACGCGCGTCGTGAACGCCATCATGGAGAGCGACGCGTGGGCATCCACCGCGATCTTCATCACGTGGGACGACTGGGGCGGCTTCTACGACCACGTCGTGCCCGACACCGTGGATGCGCTCGGCTACGGCATCCGCGTCCCGGGCCTCGTCATCAGTCCGTGGGTGCGCTCCGGCCTCATCGACCACCAGACGCTGACCTTCGACGCGTACCTCAAGCTGATCGAGGATCGGTTCCTCGGCGGCCAGCGCCTCGACCCGGCCACGGACGGACGGCCCGACTCGCGGCCGATCGTGCGGGAGGACGTCGACATCCTGGGTGACCTCTGGTCCTCCTTCGACTTCACCCAGGAACCCCTCGACCCGCTCGTGCTCGACCCCTGCCCGTACCCGGACCCGGCGATCTGCGAGCCCGGGCTCTCGGTCTTCGGGGGCTAGCGGGAACGAGACGACACGGGGGCTGTGCGTCCCGTGTGGTCGGTTAGGGAGGGGCTTCCCCGCGGGGCCCCTCGGGCGTAGACTCCTCCTCCCATGCTGCGCCGGACGGGCTTCGCGGCTCTCTTCGTGCTCGCCACCCTCGTGGCGGGCACCCTCGCCGCCATCCCTGCGTCGGCCGCAGCGAATCCCACGCTCTCGGTCACGATCGCCTCGTCGAACGGCGGTAGCGGAAGGGTCACGTCGAGCCCCGCCGCCATCTCCTGCCCGGGCACGTGCTCCGGATCGTTCGTCAAGGGCACGGTCTTCACGCTGACGGCGACGCCGAGCACCGGGTCGTCCTTCGCGAACTGGAGCGGTGCCTGCAGCGGGTCGTCGACGACCTGCACGATCACGCTCTCGGCGACGATGAAGGTGACCGCGAACTTCTCGCTGAACCGCTACGCGCTCTCGGTCGCCAAGAACGGTTCGGGCACCGGGACCGTCACCTCGTCGCCCACCGGCATCAGTTGCGGGACGACGTGCTCCGCGACCTTCTTCTATCCCACCAGCGTGACGCTGACGGCGGCCGCGGCGAGCGGGTCGGTGTTCACCGGATGGTCGGGCGCCTGCACGAATCCGAGCGGCACCTGTTCGGTGACGATGAGCCAGGCGCGCAACGTCACCGCGACGTTCCAGTTGATCCGCACGCTCTCCGTCACCAAGAGCGGGAGCGGTACCGGCGCCGTCGCGTCGTCGCCCGCGGGGATCAACTGCGGCGCCACCTGTTCCGCCGGGTTCGCGGACGGCACCTCGGTGACGCTCACGGCGACGCCCGGGGCCAGCTCGGCCTTCTCGACGTGGAGCGGCGCCTGTTCCGGGAGCGCGACGTCGTGCGTCGTCGCGATGACGGCGGCGCGTTCCGTCACGGCGACCTTCGTCCCGACCTTCGTCCTCACCGTGGGCCGCGCCGGCAACGGGAGCGGGAGCGTCTCGTCCTCGCCCGCCGGCATCGCCTGTCCGCCCACCTGCTCCGCCCCGTTCCCCCAGGGCACGGCCGTCATCCTCACCGGGTCGCCGGCGACGGGGAGTTCGGTGACCGCATGGTCGGTCGGGACCTGCACCGCGACGTCGACGACGTGCTCGGTGACCGTCAACGCCGCGGTCTCCGCGTCCGTCACCTTCACGCTCGTCAAGCACGCGCTCACCGTCACGCGCATCGGGAACGGCACGGGCAGCGTCGCGGCCTCACCGGGTCCGCTCTGCGGCCTGGAGTGCGGCACCCTCTACGACTACGGCACGTCCGTGATCCTCACCCCGACCGCGGGGACCGGTTCGTACTTCGACGGATGGGGCGGAGCCTGCTCGGGAACCGGTGGCTGCACCGTGGTCGTCACCGCGCCGACGAGCGTGTCCGCGGCGTTCACGCTCACCCGCCACGTCCTGACCGTGGTCGCCGACGGAACCGGCTCGGGCACCATCTCGAGCGACGTCGGTGGCATCTCGTGCGGATCGACCTGCGACGCGACGTACGACTACGGCACGACGGTCACGCTGACGGCGATCGCGGACGCGGGTGACGCGTTCACGGGCTGGTCCGGTGGCGGGTGCACCGGAACCGGCACCTGCGCGGTGACCGTCACCGCGGCAACCACCGTCACCGCGACGTTCCGACCCACGAACCTCCTGACCGTCACGTTCGAGACCGGGAACGGCGGCGGCTCCGTCGCGTCATCGCCCGACGGGATCGACTGCACCGACACCTGCGCCGCCCCGTTCCCCGACACCACGACCGTGACGTTGACGGCGACCCCGGACACCGGGTCGGAGGTCGCTTGGGACGGCGTCTGCCTCGGCGAGACCGGCCTCACGTGCGAGGTCCCGATGTCCGAGGCGCGGGACGTGAGCGTGACGTTCACCCTCGTCAAGGTCGAACTCGCGATCGACGTCGTCGGGCTCGGGTCGGTGGACGTGACGGCCGGCACGTCGTCGAGCGCCTGCGACGCCGACTGCGCCCCCGTCTTCGACTACGGGACCTCGGTCACCCTCAGCGCGACGCCCGACACCGGCTACTACTTCGTCGCGTGGGGCGGGGACTGCGTCGTCTCCGGTGCGGATTGCACGATCTCGATGAACGGCGATCGCACGGCGTCGGTCACCTTCTCGCCGACCGAGATGCCGGTGGAACTGACGAGCGACGGCAACGGCTCGGGGAGCGCCACCTGGTCGCCCTCGGTCGGCCCCGACTGCATCGACTGCACCGTCATCTACGACTACGGCGACACGGTGACGATCACCGCCGACCCGGACACCGGGTCGCATCTGGCGGGCTGGGGCGGAGACTGCGTCGTCGATCCTCTCGTCCCCGACGTGTGCGTCATCGCCGTGCGCCGCGCGATGTCGGCCACCGTCACCTACACCCTGGACGTGCACACGCTCTCGTTCGCGAAGCTCGGCGTCGGCGCCGGCTCGGTCATCAGCGGCGACGGCCGAATCGTCTGCGGGGCGGACTGCACGTCCACGTCGGAGTCGTACAACTACGGCTCGCCGGTCTCCCTCGCCGCCGCCAACGCCGTCGGCTCCCGGTTCAAGGGGTGGTCGGGGGCGTGCAGCGGGCTCGGGTCCTGCGACCTCACGGTGACGGGGGAGACCGCCGTCGCCGCGACCTTCACGAAGATCTGGACGATCTCCGCGGCGCGGACGGGTTCGGGGACCGGTTCGGTGGCCAGCGGCGACGGCCGCATCGCCTGCCCCTCGACCTGCTCCTACGTCTACGAGGACGGCGACCAGATCACGTTCTCCGCGACGGCGTCGACGGGCTCGACGTTCTCCGGCTGGTCCGGCCCCTGCGAGGGGACGGGCGTCTGCACCGTCACGGCCGACGCGGTCACGACGGTCACGGCCACCTTCACCATCAACTCCTACGACCTCACCGTGACGAAGGCCGGGACCGGCGTCGGAACGGTCACCTCGAGTCCCGCGGGTATCTCCTGTGACGCGACCTGTACCGACCAGACCGCCCAGTTCACGCACGGGACCACCGTCGTCCTGTCGGCCACCGCGCCGACGGGCTCCCTGTTCACGGGATGGTCGGGCGCCGGCTGCACCGGCACCGGTCCGTGCTCGATCCCGATGACCGGTGCCGCGTCGGTGACCGCCACCTTCGCGCTCTCGTACCAGCTCACCGTCAGCAAGTCGGGGAACGGGACCGGCGCGCTCACCTCCAACCCCGGCGGCATCAGCTGCAACAACAACTGCACTGGTCCGGCCTCGGCGTGGTACGTGGAGAACACCTCGGTCACGTTGACGGCGGCCCCGGCCACGAGTTCCAACTTCACGGGCTGGTCGGGCGCCTGCTCGAACGCCTCCGGGACCTGCACCGTCTCGATGTCGGAGGCACGCACCGTGACGGCCACCTTCGAACTGAAGACCTTCGCGCTCGCGCTCACGGTGGCCGGCACCGGTGCGGGCACGGTCACCTTCAGCCCGGCCGTCGCGGGGACGCCCTGCACCGAGACGTGCGCACCGATCTACACCTACGGCACGAACGTCACGTTGACCGCGACCCCGAGCCCCGATGCGCCGCTCTCGACGTTCGCCGGGTGGTCGAACGGGTGCACCGGAAC
>JBJTHT010000010.1:0-8495 GCA_046094605.1 Actinomycetota bacterium
GTACGCGGCGGCGATCAGTCCGTTGTGGCCGCCGCCGATGACGATCGCGTCGTGGCCCGAGCACCCCGACTTCCGGGTCTCGACCTACTCCTACGTGATGTCGCTGATGCCGCCGAGCATCATCCGCGACCTGCGCCTCGCGCGGTTCGGCTACGACGTGACGCCGTTCGGTCCGTACTTCCAGGCGTTCCCCGACGGGCGCGCGATCACGCTCTTCGCCGACGACGCGAAGCGCAACCGCGAGTCGATCGCGCAGTTCTCGCGGAAGGACGCCGACGCGATCCCGCGCTGGGACGCGTGGCTCTCGGGCATCGCCGACGTCCTCGGGCCGCTGCTGATGCGCGTCCCGCCGGCGCTCGGGTCCCGTCGTCCCTCGGAACTGCTCGGAGCGCTGCGCACCGCGTGGCAGGCGCGCGGCCTCGGTGTCCGCGGCGTCGCCGACGTGACGCGTCTGTTCACGATGAGCGTGACCGACCTGCTCGACGACTGGTTCGAGTCCGACGAGGTCAAGGGGATGCTCACCGTCAACGGGGTCATCGGGACGTGGGGCGGACCCGACACGCCCGGGACGGCCTACGTGCTCCTGCACCACTCGATCGGCAACGTCGGCGACGGTCACCTCGGGTCGTGGGGGTTCCAGCGCGGCGGGATGGGCGCGGTGTCGGAGGCGTGCCGCGGTGCGGCCGTCGCGTTCGGTGCCGAGGTGCGCACGTCGGCGTCGGTCGCACGGATCCTCGTGCGCGACGGCCGCACCGAGGGCGTGGCCCTGGCCGACGGCGAGGAGATCCGCGCGCCGGTCGTCGTGACGACGGTGCATCCGAAGCTCGCGTTCCTCGACATGATCGACCCGGGCCACCTGCCCGAGGACTTCGTGCGCGACATCCGGCGCTGGAAGTCGCGGTCGGGGGTCGTGAAGATCAACCTCGCCATCGGGGAGCTCCCGAACTTCACCGCGCGGCCCGGCGCGCACCTGCAGGAGCACCACACCGGTTCCGTGGAGCTCTGCTTCTCGCCCGCGTACGCCGAGCGCGCGTTCCAGGACGCGCACCTGCACCGCCGCGCCGCGGAACGGCCCTTCGTGGACGGGACGATCCCCACGACGCTCGACCCGACGCTCATGCCCGAGGGCGTGCACTTCTTCTCGATGTTCACGCAGTGGGTGCCCGACGACTGGGTGCGGGAGCCCCACCGCGCGGAGCTCGAGGCCTACGCCGACCGCGTCGTGGACGCGTACACGGAACTCGCGCCCAACCTGCGCTCCTCGATCATCGCGCGCCAGGTGATCGGTCCCTACGACATGGAACAGGACCTCGGCCTGATCGGCGGGAACATCTTCCACGGCGAACTCTCCGTGGACCAGCTGTTCCACATGCGCCCGGCGCCCGGCTACGCGGACTACCGCACGCCGATCCGCGGGCTGTACCACGGGTCGTCGGCGACCCACGGCGGTGGCGGCGTGACGGGGATCCCCGCGTACCAGGTCGTGCGCGCGATCGCGGCGGACCGCGCCGCGCCGGCGGCACGACGATGAGCGGCGCCGTGCGCGTCGTGCGCATCAAGCTCCCGGTCTCCAACGCGTACCTCGTCGTCGGTCAGCGCGCGGTGCTCGTCGACGCCGGCGCGCCGGGCCAGGCCGACCGCATCCTCGACGCGGTCCGTCGCGCCGACGTCGACCCGTCGGACATCTCGCTCCTGATCCACACGCACGGCCACATCGACCACGCGGGGTCCACGGCGGAACTCCGGCGGCGCGTCGGGATGCCCGTCGCGGTCCACGCGGCCGACGCCCCGCTCCTGCGGTCCGGCTCCAACGGGACGGTGCGACCGCGCAACGTCGAGGCCCGCCTCGTCGCGGCCGTGATGGTGCGCCCCTACGAGCCGGTGGAACCCGACCTCGTCCTCACGGAGGAGATCTCGCTCGCCGGCCACGGCGTCGACGCACGCGTGGTCTTCACGCCGGGCCACACGCCGGGCTCGCTCTCGGTCGCGCTCCCGACGCGCGACGTCATCGTCGGCGACCTCGTGATGGGCGGGGTGCTCGGCGGCGCGCTGTTCCCGCGGCGGCCGCGCCTCCACTACTTCGTCGACGACCTCGCCGCGGTGCACGCGAGCGTCGGGCGGGTCCTCGCCGACGCGCCCGAGACCGTGCTCGTCGGTCACGGCGGCCCCCTGCGCGCGGGTGACGTCGCGGCGCGACTCGGCGCGGGCTACTCCGGGCCGAGGTTGTAGCCGAGCATCCGCGGCGAGCGCGCGAGCAGGCGCACGAGCGGTCCCACGGTCTCGCCGCGTTCGGCGGCGTCGTCCATGCGGCGCACCGCGCGGTTCACGAGCGCCATCCCGACGGACTTGATCGGTTCCGGGGGGAACCGCGGCGGGCGGTTCTTCGCGATCGCGAGCCGGGCGTAGAGGCCCTCCTCGTGGAGGGCGAGCTCGGCGAGGATGTTGCCGCCGACGTGCGAGGGACCCACGCCGTTGCCCGTGTAGCCGAAGCCGTAGTGGACGTTGCCGCCGGGGAGCGTCCCGAAGTACGGGATGTAGAGCGAGGAGATGTCGATCGGCCCGCCCCAGCCGGCGGCGATCGGGACGTCGCGGAACGACGGGAACATGCGGTGCAGGTTCGCCGTCACGATGCGCATCGCGCCCTCGTCGTAGTCGAACGCCGGCCCGATGCGCGGCGTGAAGGTGGGGGAGATGGCCGCTGCGCCGAAGGCGATGCGGCCATCGCGCGTCGTGCGCAGATAGGTGAGCGACGAACGCAGGTCTCGGACGGGGTTCCCGCCGGTCCAGTTGATCTCGGCGAGTTTCTCCGGCGCCGGTTCCGTGAGGACGATGTAGGTGCCGCGCACGGCGATGCGGCTGCGGAACTGCTTCCACGTGCCCGCCCACGCGTTGATCGCGAGCACGACGTCGCGCGCGCGGACGCGCCCCGCCGGCGTGTGGACGGTCGCGGGCGTGCCGGCCTCGAGGCGGCGCACCGGCGTCCCCTCGTAGATCCGCACGCCGCGCTCGAGGACCACGCGACGCAGCCCGCGCGCCAGACGCGCGGGCTGCACGGTTCCCGTGCCGGAGGCGAGGACGCCGGTGCGGAAGGTGGGCGAGTCGCAGATCGCGCGCACCTCCTCGCGCGAGAGTTCGCGGAAGAGGTCGGGGAACCCGAGCGCGGTCGTCGCCTCGATCGTGCCGCGCCACGAGCCCTCGTGGAACGGCGAGGTGGCGGCGCCCAGTTCCCCGGCGGAGGTCCACCACGCGTCGATCCCGTGGCGCTCGCAGAAGGCGGGGATCGCCTGGACGCTGCGGTCGGCGGTGAGGCCGAGTTCCATCGCGTCGTTGGCGCCGAAGCGGTGGACCCACTCCGCGACGTCCTCCCACCAGCCGTTCACGAAGCCGCCGTTGCGCCCGCTCGGTCCGCCACCGCAGATGTCCTGTTCGAGGATGACGACGTCGGCGTCGGGTCGGCGTTCCGTGATCTGGTACGCGGTCCACAGCCCCGTGTAGCCGCCGCCGACGATGACGACCTCGGCCTCGATCGCGCGGTCGAGCGGGGGACAGGGGACGCCGGGGTCGGCGGCGAGCGCCTCCTCGAGCCACCACGACCGGCGGACGCGAGGGGCCGCTCCGGACGTGCTGGGCACGGGTGCCTCCCTGTAGGGTTCGCCCATCATCCCGCAGGGAGGGGACGGTGACCAAGGACCCGAGGCGACCGCGCAGCTGGGAGGTGACCGAGGGTCCCCAGCGCGCCCCCGCCCGCGCGATGCTCCGGGCGGTCGGCCTGACCGACGAGGACTTCGGCAAGCCCCAGGTCGGCGTCGCCTCCTCGTGGAACGAGGTCACGCCGTGCAACTTCGGCCTCGGCAAGCTCGCGGCGCTCGCGAAGGAGGGCGTGCGCAGCGCCGGCTCCGTCCCGATCGAGTTCACGACGATCGCCGTGTCCGACGGCATCGCGATGGGCCACGAGGGCATGAAGGCCTCGCTCGTGAGCCGCGAGGCGATCGCCGACTCCGTGGAACTCGTGATGCACGCCGAGCGCATGGACGGGCTCGTCGGGATCGCCGGGTGCGACAAGAGCGAGCCCGGGATGCTCATGGCGATGGCGCGGCTCGACCTGCCCGCCGTCTACCTCTACGGCGGCACGATCATGCCGGGGACCTACCAGGGCCGCGACGTCACGATCCAGGACGTCTTCGAGGCCGTCGGCGCGCACGCGCAGGGCCGCATGGACGACGCGGAACTCGACGCGATCGAGCGCGCCGCGTGCCCGACCTACGGGTCGTGCGCGGGCATGTACACCGCGAACACCATGGCCGCGGCGGCCGAGGCACTGGGGATGTCGCTGCCCGGCGCGGCGTCGCCGCCGGCGCCCAGCGAGCGCCGCGAACGGTTCGCCTTCGAGACCGGCGTCGCCGCCGCGCGCGTCCTGGAGCTCGGCGTCCGGCCGCGCCAGGTGATGACGCGCGCGGCCTTCGAGAACGCGATCGCCGTCGTGATGGCGCTCGCCGGTTCCACGAACGCCGTCCTCCACCTCCTCTCGATCGCGCACGAGGCGAAGGTGGAGCTCGCGATCGACGACTTCGACCGCATCGCGCGCCGCGTCCCGCACCTCGTGGACGTGCGCCCGGCGGGGCGGTTCGTGATGAGCGACCTCGACCGCGTGGGCGGCGTGCCCGTGATCATGCGGGAGCTGCTCGAGCGCGGTCTCCTCGACGGGGATTGCCTGACGATCACCGGGCGCACGATCGCGGAGAACCTCGCGGCGCTCGCGCCACCGGCACCGGACGGCGACGTCGTGCGCAGCGTCGACGCGCCGATCCACGCCGAGGGCGGCATCGCGATCCTGCGCGGGTCGCTCGCGCCGGAGGGGTCCGTGATGAAGACGGCCGGCGCGGCGAGCCTGCGCTTCGAGGGCGCCGCCAGGGTGTTCGACTCCGAGCACGAGGCGTTCGCCGCGCTCACCGCGGGGCGCATCGCCGCGGGCGACGTCATCGTGATCCGGTACGAGGGTCCGAAGGGTTCACCCGGGATGCCCGAGATGCTCGCGGTGACCGCGGCGGTCGCCGGTGCGGGTCTCGGGTCCGACGTCGCGCTCATCACGGACGGGCGGTTCAGCGGCGCGACGAAGGGCTACTCCGTCGGTCACGTCGCCCCCGAGGCGTTCGTCGGCGGCCCGATCGCGCTCGTGCGCGACGGCGACCGCGTCGTGATCGACGGCGCGGCGCGTCGCATCGACGTGCTGGTCGACGAGGCGGAACTCGCGACGCGCCGCGCCGCGTGGCGCCAGCCGGAACCGCGCTACGGGACCGGCGCCCTCGCCAAGTACGCGCGGCTCGTCGGGTCCGCCTCCGAGGGCGCCGTCACGAGCTGAAGGCGGTCGCCGATCGCGAGGTCGGCATCGGGCGCGACCTCGAGGACGTGGCGCGCGCCGCGGACCGGCCCCGCGAGACGTCCCGGTCCGACCGCGCGCACGGTGCGCACGCGCAGGTCGTCATCGAGGAACGCGACGCCGATCGCACACCGCATCCCGATCGTGTGGACGACCCGCGCGTCGCGCAGCAACAGTCCGACACCGCGCGGCGCGGGACCGATGGCGAGCAGCCCGCGCATCCGCTCCCGTCGTCGTTCCGGTTCGAGCAGGAGCCAGAGGCGTCCGCGATCGTCCGTGGCGGGTCGCCGTCGCACGCGCCGACGCTAGCGCGGGGGGACGACGGTCAGGCGCGTGCGACGGCGATCGCGTGCGCGATCGCCTCGGGGGTCGGCGCGTCGCCGGGGGTGGCGCCGACCCAGAGCGCGCCGACCGTCCCGTCGCGACCGATCCCGATGACGGCCCGCCGGCTCGTGCGACGGAGCCCCGGCCAGATCTCCTCCCCGTAGACCCCGGCGTAGGCGCGCGAGACGGACCCGTCCACGTCGGCGAGGATCGGGACGCCGAAGCCGTGGTCCTCCTGCCACTTCGCGATGAGGATCGGATGGTGCGACGTGACGCCCCAGGCGGTCACCCCGTCGTAGGCCGCGATGCCGTCGCGCACCGCGCACATCTGCGCCTCGCACGTGCTCGTGAACGGCGCGGGGAAGAAGTGGAGGACGACGCCGCCGCGGGCGAGCGCCTCGTCGAGGCGGAACGTCGGCGGCGCCTCGCCGCGCCACTCGGCGCCGAGGAGTTCGAAGCGCGGCGCGGTGTCGCCGATGCGGATCGTCATGACCCGCGCATCCTAGAGGTCGAGTCGCCACGCTGACGCATCGTCGGTCGACGGGCGCGTGAATCCGACGCGCGCGAGCACGCGGTCGCTCGCCGCGTTCCCGGCATCGGTGTGGGCGATCACCGCCGTCGCGCCGTGCTCGCGGGCGAGGTCGACGAGCGCCCGCACCGCCTCGGTCGCATAGCCGTTCCCGCGGGCGCTCTCGGCGAGTCCGTACCCGATCTCCACGACGCCGTCGGCGGGCACCCCGTGGAACCCGACGCCGCCGACCGCGAGCCCGCTCGCGCGTTCCCGCACCTGGAAGTGCGACCAGGGCGGCGGTGCGGAGGACATCCCGGCGATGACGACGTCGCCCTCGGTCGGGTAGTCGTCGGCCCATCGTCGGCCGTCGCGGCGACCGCCGGAGATCGCCGCGCGCTCGTCGGCGTCGAGCGGAACGAGGACGAGACGCGCGGTCGCGATCTCCATGCGGTCGAGGCTACCGGGTGGGCCGGGGAGGATTCGAACCTCCGACACAGGGATTAAAAGTCCCCTGCTCTGACCAGGCTGAGCTACCGGCCCCGTCGGGATTGTCGCAGGCGGTTCAGCGGTTCCGGTACCGGTTCGTGATGGGGAGCCGCCGATCGCGCCCGAACGCCTTCGGCGTGATCTTCACGCCGGGCGGCGCCTGGCGGCGTTTGTACTCCGCGCGGTCGATCATCGCGACGACGCGGTCCACGAGCGTGCGGTCCACGCCGCCGGCCGCGATGTCCTCGGGGGAACGGTCGTCCTCCACGTAGGCCTCGACGATCGGGTCGAGCTCGTCGTACGGCGGGAGCGAATCGGTGTCCTTCTGGTCGGGACGCAGTTCCGCCGACGGGGCCTTCGCGACGACGCGGTCGGGGATCGGCGCCTCGCCGCGGGCGTTGCGCCACCGCACGAGGTCGTAGACGAGGGTCTTCGGAACGTCCTTGATCGGCGCGAATCCGCCGGCGAGGTCGCCGTAGAGCGTGGAGTAGCCCACGGCCATCTCGCTCTTGTTCCCCGTCGCGAGGACGAGCGGCCCCTCCGCGTTCGAGACCGCCATCAGGAGGTTCCCGCGGATGCGCGCCTGCAGGTTCTCCTCGGCGAGGCCCTCGAGCGGGGAACCGAAGAGGTCGCCGAGCGTGCCACGGTACGCGTCGAGCGCGGGCGTGATCGCGGCGACGTCGAGGCGGATGCCGAGGCGCCGCGCGACCTCTGTCGCATCCTCGAGGCTCTCCGTGGAGGAGTAGGGCGAGGGCATCGCGAGCGCGCGCACCGCCGCCGGGCCGAGCGCGTCCACCGCGAGCGTCGCGACGAGCGCGGAGTCCACGCCGCCCGAGAGGCCGAGGACGACCCCGCGGAACCCGTTCTTCCGCACGTAGTCCCCGAGGCCGAGGACGAGCGCGCGGTACACGCCGCCCAGGTCATCGGGCCAGGCATCGCGCCCCTCGGCCGACGAGGTGTCGCCGTCGATCGCGACGACGAGCAGGTCCTCCTCGAAGGCGGCGGCGCGGTGCCGCACCACGCCGGCCGGATCCACCACGAGACTCCCACCGTCGAAGACGAGCTCGTCCTGGCCGCCGACGGCGTTGACGTAGATGAACCACGAACCGGTCTGCCGCGCGCGTTCCGCGGCGATGCGTTCGCGGTCGGCGGTCTTGCCGCGGTGGTACGGCGAAGCGTTCAGGTTCACGATCACGGGCGGCCGTGACGCCGCGTAGCCGTCGAACGGCGCGCCGTCGTGCCACGCGTCCTCGCACACCGAGAGCCCCACCGGGGTCCCCGCGATCTCGACCGTCGTTCCGGCGGCGCCGGGGACGAACGTACGCCGCTCGTCGAAGACGCCGAAGTTGGGCAGTTGCACCTTCGCGTAGCGCGCGCGGACCTCGCCGGACTGCAGGACGAGCGCGGCGTTGCGCACGCCGTCGGGTCCTCGGTCCGGTGCGCCCACCACGACGGCGCAGGCGAGGCCGCTCGTTGCCCGCGCGAGATCGGCCACGGCGACGGCGGCGTCGTCCACGAACGCCGGGCGCAGGATCAGGTCCTCCGGCGGGTACCCCGTGACCGCCAGTTCGGGGAACACCGCGAGGTCCGCGCCCAGGTCGTCGGCGCGCGCGGCGGCATCGGCGATCCTGCCGACATTGCCGGCGAGGTCTCCGACCGTGGTGTCGATCTGCGCGAGCGCGACGCGGAACACGGGGACAGCCTAGACGCGCCGCGGGGCCGGGGCCGGCGGGCCGGGCCCGCGGCCGAACCCCTGGCCCCGAGGGGGGGCAGAGGTTCGGGGGGGAGGGCTGCCGT
>JBJTHT010000011.1:0-15963 GCA_046094605.1 Actinomycetota bacterium
CAGGGCCCCGGTGTACGGGTGCTTCGGGTTCGCGTAGAGCGTGTCGCCGTCGGCGAGCTCGGCGACCTTCCCGAGGTACATGACCGCCACGCGGTCCGACACGTGCTTCACGACGGAGAGGTCGTGGGCGATGAAGAGGTACGTGAGGCTGAACTCCGTCTGGAGGTCCTTCAGGAGGTTCAGGACCTGCGCCTGGATCGACACGTCGAGGGCCGAGACCGGCTCGTCGCACACGATGAGCTTCGGACGCAGGGCGAGCGCGCGTGCGACGCCGATGCGCTGGCGCTGGCCGCCGGAGAACTCGTGCGGGTAGCGGTTGTAGTGCTCCGGGTTCAGGCCGACGAGCTCCATGAGCTGCTGGACCTCCCCACGGACCTTGTCCTTCGGCACGACGTTGTGGAGGCGGAACGGCTCGCCGATGATCGACCCGACGGTCTTCCGCGGGTTCAGGGAGGCCATCGGGTCCTGGAAGATCATCTGCATATCGCGCCGGCGGGTGCGGAGCTCCTTGCCCGAGAGGTTCGTGATGTCGTGCCCCTCGAACTCGATCGTCCCCTCGGTCGCGTCGTAGAGCCGCATGATCGTGCGGGCGAGGGTGGACTTGCCGCACCCGGTCTCCCCGACGAGGCCGACGGTCTCCCCCGGGAAGACATCGAGGTCGATGCCGTCCACGGCACGGACGTCGCCGACCCGTCGCTGGATGACGATGCCCTGCGTGATCGGGAAGTACTTCTTCAGCCCACGGACGCGGATGAGAGGCGCGCGCCCGCCGCCCGCGGGCGCCGACGAGGTCGGAGCCGTCTCGACGCTCATGACCGGACGAGCACCTCCTCGCGGAAGATCCGCTCCTTGTCGCCCTGCGGCAGGTGGCAGGCCGCCGCGTGGTGGCCGTCGCTCGGGATGAGCGCCGGGGTCTCCGTCCTGCACCGATCGAGCGCGTAGGGGCAGCGCGGGTGGAAGGCGCACCCCGACGGGACGTTGATGAGCGACGGGGGCAGGCCCTTGATCGGGTTCAGGCGACCGTGTCCCGCTTGGTCGAGGCGGGCGATCGAGCGCAGGAGCCCCCACGTGTACGGGTGGTGCGCGTCGTAGTAGATGTCGTCGCGGTTACCGATCTCGACCGCCTTGCCGGCGTACATGACCTGGATGTTGTCGCAGTGCTCCGCCACCACCCCGAGGTCGTGCGTGATCATGACGACCGACGCCCCGAACTCGTCCTTCAGGCGGTCGATGAGGTCGAGGATCTGCGCCTGCACCGTCACGTCGAGTGCGGTCGTCGGCTCGTCCGCGATGAGGAGGTCGGGGTCGAGCGCGAGCGCCATCGCGATCATGGCGCGCTGGCGCATGCCGCCGGAGAACTCGTGCGGGTACTGTGCCGCGCGGTCCTTCGGCTGCGGGATACCGACCTTGTTCAGCATGTCGACGGCCCGGTCCCACGCCTCCGACTTCGAGGCGTCCTTGTGCGTCCGGATCGCCTCCGCGATCTGCTCCCCCACCTTGTAGAACGGATGGAGCGAGGTCATCGGGTCCTGGAAGATCATGCTGATCTTCGCGCCGCGGATCGCGCGCATCTCGTCCTCCGGGAGCCGCAGGAGATCCTGCCCCCGGAAGAGGACCTCGCCGGAGATCTGGGCGTTCTTCGCCCCGGTGAGTCCGAGGACGGAGAGGAACGTCACGGACTTGCCGGACCCCGACTCGCCGACGACGCCGAGGGTCTCGCCGGGCGCCACCTGGAACGACACGCCGTCGACGGCCTTCACGACACCGTCGTCGGTCGGGAAGTGGACCTTCAGGTCCTTCACCTCGAGGAGCGGCTCTGCCATCAGGAGTACCTCACTCGCGGGTCGAGGAACGCGTACAGGACATCCACCACCAGGTTCGCGACCACGACGAAGAACGCCGCGATCACCGTGACGTCGAGGATCGCGTACAGGTCTCCGTCGAAGACGGAGGATACCGCGTAATTGCCGATCCCCTGCAGGTTGAAGACGGTCTCGGTGATGATGGCCCCCCCGAGCAGGCTCCCGAGGTCGAGCCCGAAGACCGTGACGATCGGGGTCAGGCTCGCCCGCAGCCCGTGCCGGAGCACGACCCGGCTCCGGGGAAGCCCCTTTGCCCGAGCCGTCCGGATGTAGTCCTCGCTCATGACCTCGATGAGGTTCGCCCGCGAGAGGCGGGCGTACACGGCGGCGAAGGCCAGGGCGAGGACGGTCCACGGCATGAGCATGTGGAGGAACCACTCCCCGAGGCCGTACTGCGAGATCGGGTAGAACCCCGTGCCCGGTAACCATCGGAGCTTGAACCAGAACACGAAGAGGAGCACCGGGCCGACGAAGAAGACCGGCGCCGAGACGCCGAGCAGGGCGAAGCCCATCGAGACGCGGTCGAAGATCGACCTCGGACGGAGCGCCGAGAGGATCCCGATCGCGAGCCCGGAGAGGAGCCAGACGACCGCGGCACCGCCCGCGAGCTGGAGGGTGACGAGGAGGCGCTTCGCGATGATCGGCTTCAGGGGTCCGCGCGTGTTGAACGAGAACCCCAGCCCTGGCCAACCCCACTCATCTCCGGCCACGAGCCGCTCGACGAACAGCCCGTACTGGACGAGGAGCGGCTTGTCGAGACCGAACTGCCGCTTCACCTCGGCGACGAGCTCCGGTGTCGGCTGCTTGCCGGCGAAGTTCACCGCTGGGTCCGTCGGCGGCATCACGAAGAAGATCACGTACGTGAGGAACGTGATGAGCAGGAGCGTCACGACGACCCAGATGAGGCGGCGGACGATGTAGCGGCCCATGGTGGGCCGCATCCTACCCGACGTCCCCCCACGGGCCGAGGCCTCGGGTGCGGCCGCCCGAGGTCCTCGGGGGCACGGCCGCGTTGCGCTGCCGGAGGACGCGACCGGAGGACGAGGAAGGAGAACGAGGAAGGGGCCCCGCGGTCGCGGGGCCCCTTCCGTGCGGTGCTGCGGTGCGGGTGCGCTACGCGGCGCCGCCCGTGACCTCTTCCATCGTGAGGCCGTTCGAGACGCTCACCTTCGCGTAGGAGATGACGCCCGACGCCTGGTCGAAGTTGTAGTTCCCGACCGTCGGGCTGAGCAGGATGATCGCGGAGGCCCAACGGTACGGGACCCACGGCACGATCTCCGTCATGATCCGCTCATCGAGCGCCGCCCAGCACGCGTTGTACTCCGGGCCGGGGGCGATCGCCACGCAGGCGTCCATGTCGGCGTCCACGGACGGGAGCGGGGTCGCTCCGTCGTTCGTGGCGGCCTTCCACGCGGCGAGGACCTTGTCCCCGCACTCCGCGGCGGTCTCCTCGGTCATCCCGATGTTCGAGTAGTTGACCGAGCCCTCGCAGGCGAGGCCCGCCGTGTTGAAGAGGAAGTAGTCGAAGCCGAACGGGCTGCCGTAGTCCTTCCCCCACCCAGCGTTCGCCGCGATCGGAACGAGGTTCGAGGCGGTCTGGATCGTGGTGTAGGCGGTGCCCGAGTCGAGCTCCCGGACCTTGAGCGTGATGCCGATCTTCCCGAGGCTCTCCTGGAGGATCGGCGTGTAGTTCGTCCACGGCTCGTAGTTCCGGTTGATCATGAGGACGTTGTTGCAGGCGTCCGCGTCGCAGACCCCGTCCCCGTTCTCGTCGTACTTCGACTGCGCAATCTCCGCTTGCGCCGCCGCCTCGTCGCCCGCGAACTCCGCGGACGGGTACGGGTCGAGGTCGGCGGTGTCGGCGAGCACGGACGGCGGCTCGACCGTCGTCGCGATCTGGCCCGACGTCGCGCCACCGGCGGCCTGGAGCATCGCCGCCTTGTCGACGATGAAGTTCACGGCCTTGCGGACGTGGATGTCGTCGAACGGCGGGACGAGCAGGTTCATCGTGATGTACCACGTGCGGTCCGCGGACTCGGACTTGAGGAGCCCCTCGAGGTCCGGGTTCGTGAGGTACTGCTGGAGGACCGCCGCGGGCGGCGAACCGTGCACGATGTCGAGCTCACCGGCCTGGAGCTTGTTGTAGATGTCGTCCAGGTTCGTGTTGATCGTGAGCGCGAAGCCGTCGAAGTTCGCCTCGCGGATGCCGTCCGTCGCGGGGTCGTAGTTCGGGTTGCGGACGAGGTAGAGGTGCGCGTCCGGGTCGAACCCGCTGATCGGCTGCAGGGTGTCGCACGACGTCGCGTCGAGCGCGTCCTGGCCCTGGATCATATACGGACCGTTCGCCATCACGTAGCGACCGTAGTCACCCGCGGTGTCGAAGCAGCCCGCCACTTCCGGCGGGACCGGGTACGCGGCCGGCTGGGCGAGACGGAACAGGAAGTCGCCCGTCGGCTGCTCCAGCTGGAACACGATCGTCTTGTCGTCGGGCGTGGTGATGCCGGAGATGGGGTTGGTCTGCGACTCCGACTGGCAGTCCATGCCGACGATCACGCCGCAGTAGTAGTTGCCGTACTGGGCGACGAGCGACTTCGTGTTGATGCGCTGGAACGCGAACGCCACGTCCTGCGACGTGATCGGCCGGTTCAGCGGCGGTCCCCACTGGACCCCATCCTTGAGCGTGAAGGTCCAGGTCAGACCGTCCGCCGAGAGGGTGCCCGTGTCGGTCGCGAGGTCGGCCGCGATCTCGTTGCCTGCGGCGCCACTCACGAACGGGTAGGACACGAGGCCTCGGATGAGCATCTGGGAGTAGTAGCCCCAGGCCGAACCGAGGTACTCGCCGGTGGGGTCGAAGGCGTTGGTGAACCCGAAGTCCGTCAGGGACTCCCGGAGCACCCCTCCCTTGACGGAGGGCTCCGGCGATCCCTCGCCGCCGCCTCCAGTCCCACCGCCGCACGCGGTGGCGACCATCCCGAGCGTCAGGACGAGGCTCACCGCGAACAGGTGCTTCTTCATGCAGTCACCTCCTGTGAGGTCGACGACCGGACGGACCACCGCCCGGGTTGTGCCGCTTGAGGATACGTCATCCCTGCGTTCGAGGGTCCAGGGCGTCCCGGAACCCATCCCCCACCAGGTTGAAGGCGAGGGTCGTGAGGACCAGGGCGATCCCGGGGAAGAGGAGCATCCACCAGGCCACCGTGAAGAGCTGGCCGCGCGAGGCTTCGGCGATCATCCGGCCCCACGAGGGGGTCTCCGGGGGGATCCCGACGCCCAGGTACGAGAGGCTTGCCTCGAACAGGACGTTGCTCGGGATCGTGAGGGTCGCGTAGACGATGACCGGCGCCGCCAGGTTCGGCAGGATCTCGCGGAACAGGATCCCGGCGGTGCCGGTCCCGAGCGAGCGCGCCGCCTCCACGAACTCCTTCTCGCGGAGGGAGAGCACCTGACCGCGGACGATCCGCGCGATGTAGGGCCACGTGAAGAGGGAGATGATCAGGACGACGAGCGAGATGCCGGGCTGGACCAGACCGCCGAGGCATCCCTCCGCGGTGATCGAACAGGTGGCGGCGATGCCGATCGAGAAGAGCAGCACCGGCAGCGACAGGAAGAGATCGATGACCCGCGAGATGAGGGTGTCGACCCAGCCACCGTTGTAGCCCGCCACGAGTCCGAGCAGGATGCCCAGCGCCGTCGCGACGCCCGTGGCGAGGAGCGCGACCGTGAGCGACGTCCGAGCGCCGTAGAGGGTCCGCACGAACACATCGCGTCCCGAGGTGTCGACGCCGCCCCAGTACTCCTTCCCGGGCCCGACGGCCGGGAGCCCGATGTCGCTCAGCGCCTTGCGGTTCAGGTCGTTCGGCCCGTGGTGCACGACGTGCTCGGCGATGAACGGCGCGAAGACGGCGAGCACGACCAGGATCATCAGGAAGACGACGCCGCCCAGTGCGACGCTGTCGCGGCGGAAGCGTCGACGGAAGAGCTCCCAGGGCGTCCGGCCCGCGACCTGCGTGAAGTCGTCGGGTCGCGCCGGCTGCTCGAGATCCTCGGCGCTCGGGGGCTGCTCGCTCACGGTCGCCGGAGTCTAGCCGCGGTCAGTCGTACCGGACGCGGGGGTCGAGTACGGCGTACAGCACGTCCACGACGAGGTTCGCGACCACCACGAGCAGGCCTCCGATGATGACCACGGCCATGACGGCCGGGAAGTCGGCGCGGTTCACCGATTCGATCGCGTAGAGCCCGATCCCCGGGATCGCGAAGACGCGCTCGGTGATGAAGGCTCCTCCGAGGAGGCCGGCGATGTCGAGGCCGAGCGTGGTTACGACGGGCGTGAGCGAGGCTCGCAGCTGGTGGCGGTAGACGACCGATCGCTCGCGGAGCCCCTTCGCCCGCGCGGTGCGGACGTAGTCCTCGCCCTGGACCTCGAGCATGTTGCCGCGGACCAGTCGCGCGTAGAACGCAGCGGACGTGATCGCGAGCGAGAACCACGGCAGGACGAACTTGCCGGCGAGGATCGTGCTCCACACGCCCCCGCCCACCTCGACGCCGGTGGCGGGCGCGATGCCTAACGTGAAGTAGAAGACGAAGATCAGAACCATCGCCAGCCAGAACGTGGGCAGGGAGATCCCGATGAGGGCGAAGAACATCGTGATCCGCTCCGCGATGCCGCCCCGCTTGACCGACGAGAGGATGCCGAGCGGGATCCCCATGAGGAGCCAGAGGACGACGCCGCCCAGCGTCAGGGTGATCGTGTAGGGGAACCGCTCGCCGAGCTCGGTCTTGACGGCGACGTTGTTGCGCCACGAGTAGTAGACGCGTTCGTTCAGGAACCAGCCCGGCAGGGGCACGAGGCCCTTGGCGAACCGGGCGTACTGCACGATCAGCGGATCGTCCAGACCGATCCGCGCCCGGATCTTCGCCAGCTGCTCGGGGCGGGGCTGCTTGCCCGCGAGGCGGATCGCCGGATCGCCCGGCGGAAGCTTCACGAAGATGAGGAACGTGAGCACGGAGACGACCCACAGCGTGAAGACCAGCTGCAGGGTTCGCCGGATCAGGTAGCGGCCCATCGTTCCTCCCGAACGGAGGAGGGGGGCCCGAGGGGCCCCCCTCCGATCCGTCTCAGATCACGCCGCCGGCGAGGACGAGGCGAGCGCGTAGTGGTCCAGCGCTCCCATCCCGGCGAACTGGTCGTACGAGTAGTTGACGATGTTGGCGCCCAGCACGTCGATGTTGGTGCCGAAGATCGTCGGGATCACCGGAACGATCTCCTCCATCACGTACTGGTCGAGTTCGAAGAAGCACTGGTTCTGCTCCGCCGACCCGGCCACCAACGCCTTGCAGGCCTTGATCTGCTCGTCGATCGAGTACGGACCCTCGGCGGGAACCGTGTAGCCGGCGGCCTCGAGGGTCGCGGCGTCACAGCCGAGGAACGCGTAGTTCGACCCGTTCTCGCAGCCGTTCAGGAGCGGCTCGAAGAACGTGTACGGCGACGCGTAGTCCTTGCCCCAGCCCGCGCTGCAGGTGACCTGCTTCTCGGCGAGCGTGGCGCACTTCTGGACGAGCGTGGAGTACTCGACCTGCTTGATGTCCAGCGACATCCCGAGGTCCGCCAGCTTCGTGTTGACGATGTCCGCGGCCTGCGGGCCCGTCGAACTGCCGGAGATGATCAGGTACGGGATGTTTTGGCACGCCGCGGCGTCGTCGCACTTCCCGTCGCCGTTCGTGTCGTACTTGGAGAGCTTCATCTCCTCCTGCGCGGCGGCGAGGTCACCCGCGAAGGTGCAGGCGTCGCCCGAGCAGCCGACCGGCGTGGCGTACGGCTGGTAGTCCGAGCCGAGCCCGCCCATCAGCGACGGCGGGATGAAGTGCGTCGCGAACTGCCCCTGGATCTCGCCACCGGCGAGCTGACGCAGCTCGGCGCGCGGCCAGATGAGGTTGAGGGCCTTCCGGACGTGGATGTCGTCCACCGGGGCCTGATAGACGTTCACGCCGCGGTAGTACAGGACGTCGTTGCCGTAGACCCTGATCCGCTCCTGCAGCGCCGGGTCGGCCTGGTAGGCGGCCAGGGTCGTCGCCGTGGCCCCGCAGTCGAAGCAGATGTCGAGGTCACCCGCGGTCACCTGGTCGAGGAGCTCCTGGCTCTCGCCGCCCACCTTGATCTCGATCCGGTCGACGTAGGCCGGACGGAGCGAGTCGGTGGCGGCGTCCCACGAGGGGTTGCGGACGAGCACGTAGCTCCGGCCGAAGTTCATTCCGGACGGCGGGGTGTCACCGGCGAGCACGTCGGCGGTGTACCCCTCGAACTCGTAGGGCCCGGAGGAGACCAGGAACTGTCCGAGCGTGCCCGGCTCCGGGTGCGCCTCGAGCAGCTCCGTCGGGAGCGGCCCGGTGGCGGCCATCGCGAGCAGGTAGGGCAGGTCCGTGTTCGGCGCCGTCAGCGTGATCTGGAGCGTCTCGTCGTCGATCGCCTGGACGCCCGAGACCGGTCCGCCGGCCGCGTCGTTGAACCCGGCGACGTCCCCGAAGTAGAACGGGTACGACACGCCGTTGATGTCAGGGTCCGAGAACCGCTGGAAGGCGTTCACGAAGTCCTGCGCCACGATCTGGCGGTTGAGCGGGCTGCCGAACAGGGCCCCCTGCTTGATCTTGAAGGTCCAGGTCAGCCCGTCGCTCGACGTCTCCACGGACGCGGCGAGGTCGAGCTGCGGCGTGCCGCCGCCCTCGTCCGCCGAGGCACCGCTGTAGGCGTAGAGCGTGCGCTGCAGGGCCCGCGACAGGAACTCCCACGAGAGCGAGTAGTACTCCTGCTGCGGGTCGAGGGAGTAGAAGAAGTCCCCTCCCTCGGAGATGGCGCCTCGGAGCGTCCCGCCGCGCGGGATCTCCGCGCCCCCTCCGCCGCCACCTTCGCCACCGCCGCTGCCACAGGCGAGCGCGGTGACCGAAAGGATCGCAGCGAGCGCCGCGATCCGAAGGTGCTTCCGCATCCGTTCCTCCTCATCCACGGCCCTCTCGGGCCCCTTCCCGCCGCCCCTCGGCCGGCGGGTTCGGCGCGTCAGCGCCCCTGCTGTCCGTCCCTCAGGACGTCCTCGGATCGAAGGCGTCCCGGAGGGCGTCCCCGACCAAGTTGAAGCCGATCGTGAGCATGATGAGCGCGAGCCCCGGGAACGCCATGGACCACCAGGCGATCCGGTAGATCCCGCTCGCGATGTCGATTTGGCTGCCGAGCGACGGCGTCGTCGGCGGGAGCCCGAGTCCGAGGAAGGAGAGCCCTGCCTCGACGAGGACGACGCTCGGTATCGAGAGCGTCGCGATGACGATGATCGGTCCGAGCACGTTCGGCAGGATGTGCCGCGTCATGATGTTCCAGTCGGACGCGCCGAGCGAACGCGCGGCCTCGACGAATTCCTTCTCGCGGAGCGAGAGCACCTGCCCGCGGATCACGCGGGTGAGGTACGGCCATCCGAACACCGACAGCACGAACACGAGGACCGGGATGCCCGGCTTGAGAAGGCCGCCGAGGCACTCCTGTCCCTTCGGCTGCGCACCGCAGGCCGCGTTGATGCCGAGCATCAGCAGCAGCGTCGGCAGCGTGAAGAAGACGTCGGTGAGGCGGGAGATGACCGCATCCACCTTGCCGCGGTAGAAGCCGGCCAGGGCCGAGGCCCACGCCGATCACCGAGCTGATGAAGACCGACAGCAGCGCGATGACCAGCGAGGTCCGCAGCCCGTAGGCGATCCGCACGAAGAGGTCGCGTGCCACGGCGTCGGCACCCATGATGAAGGCACCCGCCGGAGAGTCGAGCGTCGGCCCCTTCGGCACGCCGAAGTCCCCCGTCATCTCGAACACGTACGACATGCGCGGCGGGTGCCCGACGATCTTCGAGATGACGGGAGCCCCGAGCGCGAGCAGGGACGTGAGGATGATGAAGGTGAAGCCGATGAAGGCGACGCGGTCCGACCGGAACCGACGCCAGACGATCTCGTTCGGGGAACGACCGATGACCGCGCGGGAGACCTCCGCGGTCTGATCGTCCCGCCCGGAGGCGGCGATGTCCTCGTCGAGCTTGACCATCAGCGCACCCCCACCCCCTGTAGGCGGGCTCCCGGCGCGCTGACTATAGCCACGCCCTCCGCGCGCGGGCAACGAGGGGGGCCGAAGGGCCCGGCGGCTCAGGCGAGGAGGGGCACGAGGCGGGGCAGGATGTCGACCCCCCGGAGCGCCCCCAGGGCACCCCCGGCGGCGGCCCGTTCGCCGAACGAGGCACATCCGTCGGGGCTCACCCCTGCGCCCGCCACCACGAGCGGAACCGGGTCGGCGGTGTGAGCACGACGTGCGCACGAGGTCGAGTGGTCGGCCGTGACCGCCACCACCGTGCGGCGGAGGTCCAGTCGGGGCAGGACCTCCCCGAAGAACGCCCGGTCGATCTGGGCGATGACGTCCCGCTTGTCGGTCCCCCTGCCGTCGTGGGCGGGGACGTCGGGCCCCTTGAGGTGCACGTAGACGGCCTCGAATTCGCCGAGCGCCTCCGCCGCCCGCTCGGCCCAGGTCGCGTAGTCGGACTCCGTCGCGAGCCGGGGGACGTCCACCGGCTCCATGCCCAAGACGCGGGCGATCCCGCGCTCCACCGGCATCTCCACGAAGCAGCCCCACGACCGTCCGAAGCGCTCGCGGATCGGCTGGAGCGTCGGCACCGTGTCGCCGCCGTCGCGCGTCAGGATCACGTTGCCGGGCATCTTGCCCGCAGCGCGACGGCGGCGGTTCGTCTCCGAGGCATCGAGGATGCGGGCGCTCTCCTCGACGAACGCGTTCGTGAGCGCCGCCGACCGTGCGGCCTCCCGTGAGGCGTCGAGTGGGACGCACGTCGCGACGCGCGCTTCGAAGGTCTCGAGCGCGACGCCGAGCGAGCCCTCCTTCCGGTACGCGGGATCGGTGTTCGACACCTGCGCGGAGAGCGGGCCCTCGGCGGACCGGAGCACCAGGACGCCACGGTGTTCGACCGTCGCGCGGAGCTCGAACGTCGCATCGGGCAGACGGAGGCGCCGGTTCACCTCGTCGGCGAGGGCGCCGGCTTCGTCCGAGGTGAGGTCACGGCCGACGCGACGGTCGACGATCTCCGGCCACGCCGCGGTCGCGAAGTTGACGCGGTAGGCGAGGTCTCCGGTGCGGAACGGCAGGTCGATGCCGATCGCCTCGACGACGCCGCGACCGGGATGCTCCTCGGTCGGGTCGTAGCCGAGGATCGCGAAGACGGCGATGTCGGACTCGGGCGCGATGCCCGGTCCGACCGTGACGACGGTTCCGCTGCGACCCCGCTGCGCGAGGCCGTCGAGCGCGGGCGTGTCGGCGGCCTCGAGGGGCGTGCGACCGTCGAGCTCGGGGAGCGGGTCGTCCCCGAGACCGTCCAGACAGACGTACAGGAGGGAGGTCATCCTCGGTAGCGAACGATGAGGGCGAACTCCTCGGGGTCGAGGCTCGCTCCCCCGACGAGGGCTCCATCGATCTCCGGGTGGGCCATGAACTCCCGGATGTTGCCGGCCTTGACGCTCCCGCCGTACTGGCACCGCACCGCGGCCGCGACCTTCGCGCCGTGCGCATCCGCGATCGTGCGCCGGATCACCTCGATTACGGCACCGGCATCCCCCGGTTCCGCGGTACGCCCGGTCCCGATCGCCCAGATCGGTTCGTACGCGACGACGAGCGACTGCACCTGCGCGGCGTCGAGTCCGCCGATCGCGCGGCGGACCTGTTGGGCCACGCGGTCCTCGGTCCCGCCCGCCTCGCGCTGGTCGAGCGTCTCCCCCACGCAGAGGATCGGCGTCATGCCGTGCGCGACCACGGCGCGCACTTTGCGGTTGACCGTCTCGTCGGTCTCCCCGAAGAGCGTCCGCCGCTCCGAGTGACCGACGATCACGTACGCGACCTTGAGCGCCTCGAGCATCCCCGGCGACACCTCGCCGGTGAACGCGCCTGCGTCCTCGTGGTGCACGTCCTGCGCGCCGAGGCGGTACGGGAGGCGGTCCCCTTCGATCAGGGTTCCGACCGGACGCAGCGAGGTGAAGCTCGGGCACACGACGACCTCCACGCGCTCCGCGTCCTCCTTCGCGAGCAGGTAGGACAGCTTCTGCACGTCGCGGATCGCCTCGAGGTGCGTCTTGTGCATCTTCCAGTTCGCCGCCACGATCGGCTGCCGCGCCATCACGCCACCTCCAGTGCCCGGATCCCGGGCAGGTCCCGTCCTTCGAGGAACTCGAGCGACGCGCCGCCGCCCGTGGAGAGGTGCCCGAAGGACCCCTCGAGACCCAGGCGCCGCACGGCGAGGAGGCTGTCCCCGCCGCCGACGACGCTGAAGGCCCCGGACGCAGCGATCGCGCGGGCGATCGCCTCCGTCCCCCCCGCGAAGGATGGCACCTCGAAGACGCCCATGGGGCCGTTCCAGAGGACGCTCGCCGCTCCCGCGATCGCCTCGGCGAAGGAGGCGACCGTGGCCGGACCCACGTCGAGGCCACGCTGCCCGTCCGGGACCCCGTCGGCGGGGACGATCGTCGTCGGGGCGACCGGGTCGATCGCCGGTGCCGCGATCACGTCGAGCGGGAGCCGGACGTCCACCCCTCGGCGACGGGCGTCGTCGAGGACGGCGAGCGACTCCGTCCCCCGGTCCGGTTCCACGAGGCTGTCCCCGATCCGGCCCCCCGCGGCGGCGATCGGCGTGAAGGCCATCGCACCGCCGATGCAGAGTGCGTCGACCCGGGCCGCGAGCGCCCCGAGGGTCGCGAGCTTGTCGGAGACCTTCGCGCCGCCGAGGACCGCGACGTACGGACGCGCGGGGGCGTCGCGGAGCCGCGCGAGCACGTGGACCTCGCGTTCGAGCAGGCGACCCGACGCGCTCGGCAGGAGGGCCGCCACGGCCGCGACCGACGCGTGTGCGCGATGCGCGGCACCGAAGGCGTCGTCCACGTAGACGTCCGCGAAGGCGGCGAGCCGCGCCGCGAACGTCGGGTCGTTCGCCTCCTCCCCCGGTTCGAAGCGGAGGTTCTCGAGCAGGAGCACGTCACCGGGACGAAGGGCGGCGGCGGCCGCGGCCGCCTCCTCGCCGACGACATCGCGCACGGCCGTCACCGGACGCCCGAGCAGGGAGGCGAGCCTCGCCCCGACCGGCGCGAGCCGGAGATCGTCGCGCGGCGTCCCCTTCGGTCGCCCGAGGTGCGAAGCGACCACGAGCGCCGCGCCGCGATCGAGGAGCTCGCGCAACGTGGGGAGGGTGGCGCGGATGCGGAAGTCATCGGCGACCTCGCCGGCCGCCAGCGGGACGTTCAGATCGGCACGGACGAGGACGCGACGGCCCGCGAGGTCGCCCAGATCCTCGATCGTGCGGAGACGCACCGGAGCGTCAGCGACCGACGAGGTCGACGAGGTCGACCAGCCGGTTCGAGTAGCCCCACTCGTTGTCGTACCACCCGATGACCTTGACCTGGTTCCCCATCGCCATCGTGCCGAGCGCGTCGAAGGTGCACGACGCGGGCGTGCCGACGATGTCGCTCGAGACGATGGGGTCTTCCGTGTAGACCAGGCGCCCGGCGAGCGGGCCCGAGGCTGCTGCGGCCGCGAACGCGGCGTTCACCTGCTCCACCGTCGCCGGGGTCCGCAGCGTCGCGACGAGGTCGGTGACCGACCCGTCGGGGATCGGAACGCGCATGGCCATGCCGTCGAGCCTGCCCTTGAGGTGCGGCAGCACCAGCCCGGTCGCCTTCGCGGCCCCCGTGGTCGTCGGGATGATGTTGACCGCGGCCGCACGGGCCCGCCGGAGGTCCTTGTGGGGGAGATCGAGGATCTGCTGATCGTTCGTGTACGCATGGATCGTCGTCATGAACCCCTGCTCGAGCCCGAACGCGTCGTCCAGCACCTTCGCCATCGGCGCGATGCAGTTCGTCGTGCACGAGGCGTTGGAGACGATGTGATGCGTCGACGGGTCGTAGCGGTCGTCGTTGACGCCGAGGACGACGGTGAGGTCCTCGCCCTTCGCGGGCGCGCTGATGACCACCTTGCGCGCTCCCGCCTCGAGGTGCTTCGCGGCCTGGTCACGGTCGGTGAAGCGGCCCGTCGATTCCACGACGACCTCGACGCCGAGCGTCGTCCACGGGAGCGCCGCGGGGTCGCGCTCCGCCGTGACCGCGATGCGCCGACCGTCCACGACGATTCCCCCGCCGTCCACCGAGATCTCGCCACGGTACGTGCCCAGCACGGAGTCGTACCGCAGGAGGTGGGCGAGCGTCGGAGCATCCGTGATGTCGTTCACGGCGACGATCTCGATGTCGCTGCCCTGGGCGCGGACCGCGCGCAGGAAGTTCCGACCGATGCGACCGAACCCGTTGATGCCGACCTTCACGCCCACGTGGCCTCCCCTGACGATGGGCCCATGCTAGCGGCGGGCGTGGATCAGCGGTCGACGTCCCGGTGCTCCACGGTGGCGGCGAGCCCGCGCGCGCGGAGCACCGCCGCGACGTCCTCTGCCGCGACGACCGAACGGTGCCGACCACCGGTGCAACCGAGGGCCACCGTGAGGTACGACTTCCCCTCGCTCTCGAGCCCCGGCAGCATGGCGTCGAGCAGGCCGGCGATCCCGTCGAGGAACCCCCGGTACGCCGCCTGCTCGCGGACGAAGGCTCCCACGGCCGGGTCCGTTCCGGGGCGACCGCGCAGGTCCGGCACCCAGTGCGGATTCGGAAGGAACCGGCAGTCGAGCACGACGTCGGCATCCCGCGGCGCGCCGTACTTGAAGCCGAAGGAGATGACCGTGACCGTGAGGCGCGCCGGCGCCTCATCGGTGCCCAGCACGGCGAGCACGCGTTCCCGCAGCCCGTGGGGGGAGAGGCCGCTCGTGTCGATGACGAGATCGGCCTCGCCGCGGAGCGGCGTCATCAGGCGCCGCTCCGCGCGGATGCCCTCCGCGACGTGGTCCTCGGGGGCGAGGGGATGGCGGTGTCGCGTCGAGGCGTAGCGATTGACGAGGTCCTCGTCCGCCGCGTCCAGGAACAGGATCCGGTAGCCGACGCCCGCGGCGCGCAGGTCATCGAGCGCCTGCGAGAGGTCGCCGAAGAAGACCCCGCTCCGCACGTCGGCGACGACCGCGAGGCGACGCGGCCCGTCGGGCCGGGCCGTGAGCTCGGCCAGTCGCGGGATCAGGGCCGGCGGAAGGTTGTCGACGACGTACCAGCCGACGTCCTCGAGCACCTTGGCCGCCTCGGAGCGACCGGCTCCGGACAGTCCGGTGATCACGAGGAGCGGCGACCCGCTCATGCCGACACCGCCGGCCGCGTGAGCGCTTCGTGGACCGCGCGCGCGATCTCCGGCCCCACGCCCGGCGTCGCGGCGATCTCCTCCACGCTCGCGGCGGCCAATCGCCGGATCGAACCGAAGCGTCGCAGGAGCGCCTTCTTCCGCGCATCGCCGACGCCGGGGACGTCGTCGAGCGGCGAGGCGAGCGCTCGACGCTCCCGCTTCGATCGGTGGTAGGCGACGGCGAACCGGTGCGCCTCATCCCGCACGTGCTGGAGCAGGAAGAGCGCATCGGATCCGCGCGGGATCCGCAGCGGCTCCGGACGATCGGGCAGGTAGACCTCCTCGAGCCGCTTCGCGAGGCCGATCATCGGGACATCCCGGCCCGCCGCGTGCATCGCCCGCTGCGCGGCCGAGAGTTGGCCGCGACCGCCGTCGATCACCACGAGTGCGGGGGCGTAGGCGAACCGTCGACCGCGCTCCTCCAGCTCGTCGAGCCGCGCGAAGCGCCGTCCGAGCATCTCCTCCATGCTCGCGAAGTCGTCCTGGCCCTGCACGCCGCGGATCTCGAACCGCCGGTAGTCCGACCGCTTCGGCAGCCCGTCCTCGAACACCACCATGGACCCGACCTTGTCGGTCGGACCCAGGTTGGAGATGTCGTAGCACTCGATGCGCAGCGGCGCGGCGACGAGTCCGAGCTGATCGCCGAGATCGGCGAGCGCCCGAGACCGCGCGGCGAAGTCGGAGGCACGACGGAGCTTGTGCGTCCGGAAGTGCTCCCCGGCGTCCTCGGCGACGAGGTCGAGCAGGCGTCCTCGAGGACTGGTTGGC
>JBJTHT010000012.1:0-5697 GCA_046094605.1 Actinomycetota bacterium
CCCCGCCCACCCCCCCCCCCCCCCGCCCGGGGGGCGGGGGGGGGGGCCGGGCGGGGCCGACCGGCCCGCCGGGCCATCCCCCCGGGGCGCACCCGACCGATTGTATCGGTCCTGCGTGCGCGACGGCCTCTCGCGCACGAGCGAGAGCACCGCGTCGGCGGCGTCGTCGATCAGTTCGGTCGCGACGTCCCGTTCGGTCGCGCGGAACGGTTCCAGGACGAAGTCGGCGGGATCCTGGCGACCCGGCGGGCGCCCGACGCCGCAGCGCACGCGCAGGAACTCCGGCGTCCCGAGCGCGCCGGTGAGCGACTTCACACCGTTGTGGCCGGCGCTCCCGCCGCCGATGCGCACCTGCAGCGCGCCGAGCGCGAGGTCGAGCTCGTCGTGGACGCAGACGACGCGCTCCGCGGGGACGTCGTGCTTGCGCGCGACGCCGACGATCGACGGGCCCGACTCGTTCATGTAGCGGTGCGACCGTACGAGCAGGAGGCGTTCGTCGCCCTCGTGCAGTTCCGCGAGATCGACGGGGACGAGGCGCTGCGACCCGCAGGCGCACGTCGGCGCGGTTCGCCAGTTCTCCGAGGACCATCGCGCCCACGTTGTGGCGCGTGTCGGCGTAGTCGTCCCCGGGGTTCCCCAGACCGGCGATCAGCCAGGTCACGGGAGGATCCGGTGTGGCGTGGCCGGGGACGGACCCCTAGCCCTCGCCGCCCTCCCCGGCGGGCTCGGCGGCGGGCGCAGCACCGGCCGCCGCGGCGGCCTCGCCCTCCACCGGCGCGGTCGGCGCGGCGGCCTCGACGGCGGCCGGGACGACCACCGACGCGATGGTCTCGTCGGGGTTGGTGAGGACCGTCGCGCTCGCGGGGACCGCGAGGTCGCCGACGCTCACGTGGTCGCCGATGCCCAGACCGCTCACGTCGGCGTCGACGTGCTCCGGGACGTCGCCCGGCAGACAGGAGATCGAGACCTCCCACAGGTGATGGTCGAGGATCCCGCCCTCCTTCACACCGATGGCGGTGCCCACGAGGCGGATCGGCACGGTGACGGTGACCTTCTGGGTGCGGCTCACCGCGAGGAAGTCGACGTGGATGAAGGTGTCGCGGATGCGGTCGCGCTGGACCTCACGCGGCATCGCGAGGTGCTCCTTGCCGTCCACGACGAGGTCCACGAGGACGTTGGAGCCGGCGCCCGTGTGGAGCACCCGGGAGAGGTCGCGCGCGTCCACGGCGATCTGGATCGGGGCGGTGTCCTGCCCGTAGAGGACGCCCGGCACCGAACCGGCCGCGCGCAGCTTGCGCGCGACGCCCTTGCCGATGCCCGCCCTGCTGGATGCCTCGAGTCGCTGTTCCACGCCTGTCCCTCCGGAGGTAGGCGGGGAGGATACCAACCGCCGCCGGACGGGGTGGGCGGGTCGTCCGGCCCCGCCCCCGCCCTACTGGTTCTCGCCGCCGAAGATCTCCGAGACGCTCGAGTCCTCGAAGACGGCACGCAGGGCGCTCGCCACGAGCGGGGCGATCGACAGGATCTTGAGCTTGGCGAACCGCTTGTCCTGCGGGATGGGCAGGGTGTTCGTGACGACCACCTCGCGGATCGGCGCCTCCTCGAGGTTCTGGACGGCCTTCCCCGAGAGCACCGCGTGGGTCGCGGCGACGTAGATGTCGCCCGCGCCGTGGTCGCGCAGGGCGGCGGCGCCCTTCGTGATCGTCCCCGCGGTGTCGATCATGTCGTCGACGAGGATGCAGGGCCGACCCTGCACCTCACCGACCACCGCCATCTCCTCGATCTTGTGCGCCTCATGGCGGGAGCGCCGCTTGTACAGGAACGCGAGGTCGGCGTGCAGGTACTCGCGCAGCCGTTCCGCGGTCTTGATGCGTCCGGCGTCCGGCGCGACGACGATGATGTCCTCGCCGTGCAGCCCGAGGTCCTCGCGCAGGTACCGCGTGAGGATCGGGAGCGCGGTCAGGTGGTCGAAGGGGAAGTCGAAGTAGCCCTGGATCTGCCCGGCGTGCAGGTCCACCGACACGACCCGGTCGGCGCCCGCCGCGGTGAGCAGGTCCGCGACGAGCTTGGCGGAGATCGGTTCGCGCGCGAGCCCCTTCTTGTCCTGGCGCGAGTAGCCGTAGTACGGGATCACCGCGGTGATGCGCTTGGCAGAGGCGCGCTTGAGCGCGTCGATCATGATCAACTGTTCCATGATCGCCTCGTTCACCGGATCGGCGTGGGTCTGGACGACGAAGACGTCGGCGCCGCGCACGCTGTCCTCGGAGCGGACGTAGATCTCGCCCGAGGCGAACCGCGAGAGCTTGCTCTTGGAGAGCGAGATGCCGAGTTCCCGCGCGATCTCCGCCGCGAGTTCCGGGTGGGCCGACCCCGCGAACAGCATCAGGGTCTTCTTCGTCACGATCTCCACGTCAGCGCCCCCTCGTGGTCGTCCGCTTCGACCCGCGCTTCCCGGCCGCGCCGTCGCGGCGCTTCCGGTACCCCGGCACCGTCCGCTGCTCGGTCCGTTCGATCGCGAGCGCCCCGGCCGGGACGTCCTTCGTGAGGACCGACCCCGCCGCCGTGACCGCGCCCGCGCCGACCTCGATCGGCGCCACCAACATCGTATCCGAGCCGATGAACGCGCCGTCGCGGATCACCGTCCGCGACTTCTTCCGCCCGTCGTAGTTGACCGTCACGACGCCGGCGCCGAGGTTCGCGCCCCTGCCGACGTCGGCATCGCCCACGTAGGCGAGGTGCGGCACCTTGGCGCCCCTGCCCACGCGCGCGTTCTTCAGCTCCACGAAGCCGCCGGCGTAGGCATCGTCCTCGAGCACCACGCCGGGACGCACGCGGGCGTAGGGACCGACACGCACCCGGCGACCGAGCCGCGCGCCGAGCACCACGGAGAAGGAGACCTCGCTCCCCTCCCCGACGGAGGTGTCGACGAGGCGCGTCGCGGGACCGATGCGGCAGTCCGAAGCGATGCGCGTGGCGCCCTCGAGGAACGTGAGGGGCAGGATCGTCGCGTCGGCGCCGATCGCGACGTCGACGTCCACGTAGGTCTGCGCGGGGTCCACGAACGTCACGCCGCGCCCCATGTGGCCGGCGTTGATGCGGCGGCGCACGAGCGCGGCGACCGCGGCGAGGTCGGCCTGCGAGTTCGGGCCGAGGAGCCCGCCCGTGTCGACACGGAGCGCCGACAACCGCGCGCCCGCCTCCGCGAGGAACGGGAACACGCCGTTCAGGTAGTACTCCTTCTGTCGGTTCGCGCGACCGACCTTCGGGAGCGTGCGGAACAGGTCCTCGCGGCGGAACGCGAAGACGAGCGCGGAGACCTCCTTGGTGGCACGGAGCGCGGCGGGCGCGTCGCTCCCCTCGACGATGTCGAGGAGACGGGTGCCGTCGCGCACGATGCGCGCGTAGCCCTTCGGTTCGTCCACCTCGGCGGTGAGGATCGACGCCGCGGACCCGGTGCGCCGGTGGAGCCGCAGCAGCGCGCGCACGTCGTCGGGCGTCACGGGGTCGTAGTCGCCGCCCACGACGAGCACATCATCGGCGCGGCCCACGGCACCGCGCGCGGCGAGCACCGCGTGACCGGTGCCGAGGGGTTCCTCCTGGACGACGAACGTGGGCTTCGGCGTGAGGTCCCACGAGCGCACCGCCTCGACGACGTCGTCGGCATCGGGCCCCACGACGATCACGAGGCGCGCGGGCTTCGCGGCGACGGCGTTGGCGATCGCGTGCCACAGGAGCGGTCGACCGCAGATCGGATGGAGGACCTTCGGGGTTCGGGTGCGGAACCGCTTCCCCCGGCCGGCGGCGAGGACGACCGCGGCGAGGGAACGGGACGGTCTCGTCGCCATGGCTGCCTCGCCTCCCGCGTCACCCGCAGGTCGCGCGCGTGGGGCGCGCGTCCGGGCGGACGGTACACCCCCGAGCGTTCCGGGGGGAGGAATCGAACCTCCATCGAGGGCTCCAAAGGCCCGCGTCTTGCCGTTAGACGACCCCGGACCCCCCGATTATCCGCGTCAGCGCGTCGAGACGACGGACGCCCCGGGAACCGCGTCGGCCACCTGTCGGGCGTGGCCCTCGTCGCGGCACAGGCCCACGACCGAGGAACCGCTCCCCGACATCAGCGCGGCCAGCGCCCCGGCCTGGACGAGGCGGTCCCGGCCCGCGCCGATCGCGGGGTGACGCCGCACGACCGGGGCCTCGAGGTCGTTGTAGAGGAGCGGCGCGAGGACGGCGGCGTCGCCGGCCCCGATCCCGCGCCGCTCCTGGCCGCCGCCCGGGCCGGCGACGCCGCCGTCCTCGTCGAACCAGCGGTAGGCGTCGGGCGAGCGCACGCCGTCCTCGTGGTGCAGGAGCACCCACCACGTGCGCGCGACCGCCGCGGGCGCGAGGCGCTCCCCGCGTCCCGTCGCGAGCGTCGGACCACCGAGGACGAGCGCCGGCACGTCGGACCCGACGGCCTCGCCGATCGCGGCGAGCGCGGCGACGTCGAGGCCGCACCCCCAGAGCTCGTTCAGCGCGTGCAGCGTCGCGGCGGCGTCCGCGCTCCCGCCACCGAGGCCGGCGGCCGCGGGGATCCGCTTCTCGATGCGGATCGAGGCGCCGCGACCGGCGCATGCATCGCCGAGCGCGAGCGCGGCGACGATCGCGAGGTTCAACCCGCCGATCGGCACGTCGCCCGCGCGCGCCGCGGGGCCCACGACCTCGACGGTGAGGCCGTCGGCGGGCGTGACGCGGATGCCGTCGGCGAGCGAGATGGGCGCGACGAGCGTCTCGACCTCGTGGTAGCCGTCGGCGCGCTGCGCGCCGACGCGCAGGAACAGGTTGATCTTCGCGTGCGCGTCGCGCTCGACCGACCTCACGCCAGCACCCGCGCTGCCACGAGCGCGTCGGTCACCCGCACGAACGCGTCGAGATCGAGTTCCTCGGCACGCGCGCGCGGGTCGATGCCGGCGGCCACGAGGGTCGCCGACGCGGACTCGGCGTGCATCCCGAGACGGCGCAGGGCGTTCGCCATCGTCTTGCGGCGCTGCGCGAAGCCCTCGTCGATCACGCGGAACAGCGCCGCGCGCGGCGTCGCCGCGCGCGGCGCCCGCGGCACGAGCCCGACGAGCGCCGATTCGATCTTCGGCTGCGGCCAGAACACGTCGGGCGGCACGGGCCGCAGGAACGTCGCCTCGGCGAGCCACGCGACCTTCGCGCTCACGGCGCCGTAGGCGTCCGTCCCCGCGCCGGCCACGAGGCGATCGGCCACCTCGCGCTGGACCATCACGACGTACGCGGTGATCTGCGGGACGTCCTCGAGCAGCGTGACGAGGAGGGGGACGGCGACGTTGTAGGGGAGGTTCGACGCGAAGGTCCACGGCCCGTCCCCCAGGAGGACGTGCCAGTCGAGGCGCATCGCATCGGCGACCTCGACGCGCACGCGCGGGTTCCCGCCCACGACCTCCTGCAGCGCGGGGATGATCGCCCGGTCGAACTCGATCGCGAGCACATCGGCGCCCGCGTCCGCCAGCGCGACGGTCAGGGAGCCGAGCCCCGCGCCGACCTCGACGATGTGCACCCCGGGCGCCGCGCCGGCGAGATCGGCGATCGCGCGGGCGAGGTTGGGATCGACGAGGAAGTTCTGCCCGAGGCGCTTCGTCGGGCGGATGCCGTGGCGTTCGGCGAGGTCGCGGATGTCGCGGCGACCGAGCGACGGCC
>JBJTHT010000013.1:0-12086 GCA_046094605.1 Actinomycetota bacterium
GACGCGAAGGAACTCGGGTGCCGGGCGGCCGCCACGGGCGCGACCCTCGGTGCCGTGGCGGCCGACACGATGCTCGCGGCCTACCTGCTCGACCCCGCGGGCGCGGAGTATCCGCTCGGTCGCCTCTGCGAGGAGCACCTGGGGGCCGACCCCATCGCCGCGGCCTCGGCCGCGCCGGAGGGGGAACTGTTCGGCGACGCGTGGCGCGCGACCGCGGCCGAGGCCGCGGCGATCGCGCTCCTCGTCCCCGTCCTCGACGAACGGGTCGAGCGGGCGGGACTCCGTCGGCTGCTCGAGGACGTGGAGCTCCCGCTCTCGGCGGTCCTCGGCGCGATGCAGACCCGGGGCATCCGCCTCGATGCCGCGTACCTCGGCGGCATGGCCGCCGAGGTACGCGGCCGTATGGACGCGCTGCGCGAGGAGATCGTCGGGCACGCCGGGGAGGCGTTCAACCTGAACTCGCCGCAGCAGCTGCGGGCGATCCTCTACGACAAGCTGGGGCTCTCGCCCGGCAAGCGAACCCCGACGGGACAGCTCTCGACCGATGCGAGCGTCCTCGAGAAGCTGCGGGACGCCCATCCGATCGTCGAGGCGATCCTGTCGTGGCGCGAACTCGACAAGCTCAACTCGACCTACATCGAGGCGCTGCCTCGTCAGCTCGCCGCCGACGGCCGGGTGCACACGACCTTCCACCAGACGGGTGCCGCGACGGGGCGGCTCTCGTCGTCGGACCCGAACCTCCAGAACATCCCGACGCGCACCGACCTGGGCAAGCGCATCCGCCGGGCGTTCGTGCCCGGTTCCCCGGGGGAGGTGCTCCTGTGCGCGGACTACTCGCAGATCGAACTGCGGATCCTCGCCCACCTCTCGGGCGACGAGGGACTGCGGGAGGCGTTCGCCTCGGACCGCGATATCCACACCGCGACCGCGGCGCGGGTCTTCGGCCTGCCGGAGAGTGGCGTGGACCCCGGCCTGCGCAACCGCGCCAAGATGGTCAACTACGGACTCGCCTACGGCATGAACGCCTTCGGCCTCGCCTCGCGCCTCGACATCGCCCCCGAGGAGGCGCAGGAGATCATGGACGCGTACTTCGCGTCGTTCCCGACGATCGCCGACTACCTCGATCGCCAGGTCGCCCGCGCCACGGCCGAGGGATTCACCGAGACGATCTTGGGACGCAGGCGCTACATCCCGGAGCTGCAGGCATCGAACCCTCGGGTGCGGGATCTGGGTCGCCGCATGGCGTTGAACGCCCCGATCCAGGGGAGCGCGGCCGACGTGTTCAAGGTCGGGATGCTCCGGGTCGCGAGGACCATCGAGGGCGAGGCGCCGTCGTGCCGGATGCTCCTCACGGTGCACGACGAACTCGTCTTCGAGGTCCCGTCGGCCGACGTGGAGCGCGCCGGTGCGCTCGTGCGGCGCGAGATGGAGGCGGCGTGGGACCTCACGGTTCCCCTGCGCGCCGATCTCGGCTGGGGCCCCACCTGGGCCGATGCGGCGCCCGCCGGCCACTGAGCGCCGTTGACGCCCCGAGACGGCCGCCTCTAGCATCGGGGTCCCGCGCCTCGCGGCAGGCACGACGGCGAATCTCGTACGCCGATCCGTGGGCGACGCGCGTCGGAAGGAGCTGGTTCCGCTGACCATGAACACCGCCGTCGGGCAGCAGCCCGACCTGACCCCCGAGGAGCTGCGGGAGGCCATCGAGGCCTCGCTGCGCGACTTCAAGGACGGCGACCTCGTCTCGGGCAAGGTCGTCAAGATCGATCGGGACGAGGTGCTCCTCGACATCGGCTACAAGTCCGAGGGCGTCATCCCCGTGAAGGAACTCTCGATCCGCCACGACGTGGATCCGGGCGAGCTCGTGAAGCTCGGGGACGAACTCGAGGCGCTCGTCCTCCAGAAGGAGGACAAGGAAGGCCGCCTGATCCTCTCCAAGAAGCGCGCGCAGTACGAGCGCGCCTGGGGACGCATCGAGGAGGTCATGCGCTCGGGCACCACGATCAAGGGGCCGGTCATCGAGGTGGTCAAGGGCGGCCTCATCGTCGACATCGGGCTGCGCGGATTCCTCCCCGCATCCCTCGTCGACCTTCGACGCGTGCGCGATCTCCATCCGTTCGTCGGCACCGAGCTCGAGGCGAAGATCATCGAGCTCGACCGCAACCGCAACAACGTCGTCCTGAGCCGTCGTGCCTTCCTCGAGGAGTCGCAGAGCGAGGGTCGCAAGAAGTTCCTCGAGGGACTCACGAAGGGCGAGCGCCGTCGCGGCGCCGTCAGCTCCATCGTGAACTTCGGCGCCTTCGTCGACCTCGGCGGCGTGGACGGTCTCGTCCACGTCTCGGAGCTGTCGTGGAAGCACGTCGACCACCCGAGCGAGGTCGTCGCGGTCGGCCAGGAGGTCGAGGTCGAGGTGCTCGACGTCGACCACGAGCGCGAGCGCGTGTCGCTCTCGCTCAAGGCCACCCAAGAGGACCCGTGGAAGGAGTTCGAGCGCACGTCGCAGGCCGGTGAGGTCATCGACGGCGTCGTCACGAAGCTCGTCCCGTTCGGCGCGTTCGTCCGCGTCGCCCCGGGCATCGAGGGTCTCGTGCACATCTCGGAACTCTCCGACGACCACGTCGAGACCACCGAGTCGGTGCTCGCCGTCGGGCAGGCCGTCCGCGTCAAGGTGATCGAGGTGGACGTCGCGCGTCGCCGCGTGAGCCTGTCGATGCGCCAGGCCGGCGGTGCGCTCCCGCGCGCCGGCGCCGAGATCGTGGAGGAGGCCCCCGCGGTTCCCGCGGCCGCCGAGCCCGCGACCGAGGAACCGTCCGGCGACGGCGTGTCGGTCGCGTCGATCCTCGAGGACCTGAAGAAGCGCGAAGGTCGCGACTGACGCCGTGCTGCTGGTCGGCCTGACCGGCGGCATCGGGTCGGGGAAGTCCACGGTCGCGGCGATGCTCGCCGGACGGGGCGCCGTGGTCGTCGACGCCGACGACCTCGCGCGCGAGGCGATCGCGCCCGGGACGCCCGGTGAGGCGGCGGTCCGAGCGCGGTTCCCGTCCGTCGTGCGCGGAGGATCCGTCGATCGCGCGACGCTGGCCGCGATCGTGTTCGGTGATGCCGATGCGCGGCGCGACCTCGAGGCCATCGTCCATCCCGAGGTGCGACGCCGCTTCGGCGAGATGAGCGCGCCCCTCGTCGAGACCGATGCGGTGGTCGTGTTCTCGGCCCCCCTCCTGGTGGAGACGGGTGCCGCCGCCGGGTTCGACGTGGTCGTCGTCGTCGAGACGCCGGTCACGGCACGCGTCGAGCGGCTCGTGCGCTCGCGCGGGATGACCCGCGACGAGGCGACGGCGCGGATGGCCGCGCAGGCGACCGACGAGGAGCGGGCGGCGGCCGCCGACGTCGTCGTGACGAACGCCGGGACCATCGACGATCTGGCCGCGCGGGTCGACCGCCTGTGGGACGATCTCCGACGTCGGGCCGCGTCCTGAGCCGCGGCTATCCTTGCGCTCCGTGACCGTCACCACGATCTTCTTCGACGCCGGGGAGACGCTGCTCCACGCGCAGCCGACGTTCGCCGACCTCTTCGCGCGGACGCTCCGCGACGCGGGTCACGACGTCACCCCCGAAGCGCTGCAGGAGCGGATGCACGTGATCGCGGACCGATTCTCCGCGTCGGCTGCCGTGGGTGACCGCTGGACGACGACGCTTGCGGACTCGCGCCGCTTCTGGTTCGACACCTACGCCGCCGTGCTGGCCTCGCTCGACGTCGAGCCGTCCGCCGAGCTCGCGGAACGGCTCTACGCGACCTTCACCGACACCGGGAACTACGCGGCGTTCCCCGACGTCCTGCCGACCCTCGACGCGCTCGTGGCCGCCGGGTACCGCCTCGGGCTCATCTCGAACTTCGAGGCGTGGCTCGAGCGGCTCCTCGTCGATCTGGACCTCGCGCGCTTCTTCGAGGTGCAGGTGATCTCCGGTCTCGAGGGGGTCGAGAAGCCCGACGCGGCGATCTTCGAACGGGCCCTCGCCCGCGCCGGGGTCGCTGCGGGCGAATCCGCCTACGTGGGCGACAGCCCGGAGTTCGACGTGCGTCCGTCGTCGGCCCTCGGGATGCGCGCGTTCCTCATCGATCGGCGCGATCGCCACGAGGCGGGACCGGGGACCAAACTCCACCGACTGACCGATCTGCCGGCGGCCCTCGGGGGACGCCCGTGACCCGGCGCTACTCCGTCGCCGAGGCGCAGGCGCTCCTGCCGGAGCTCCGCGAACGCGTCCCTCGCATCCGCGCCTCGCGTCGGACGCTGCTGGTGTCGGCGTCGCGGATCCGCGACGCCGTGGACGCCGAGGGCGGCGGCGTGGACGGCGGGCGACCCTACTGGGAGGCGCAGCGGACCCTCCGCGAGGAGATCGAACGGCTGGCGGCGCTCGACGTCCTCCTGCGCGACAGCGACCCGGCGCTGGTGGACTTCCCGTCGGAACGCGACGGCGAGCCGATCTACCTGTGCTGGCGCGAGCCCGAGGAGACGGTCGCGTGGTGGCACCCCGTGGACACGGGGTACGCGGGACGGCGCCCGCTGTGACCGCGGTCGTCGTCCTCGGCGCGAGCGAGGGGGACGCGCCGCCCGGCCTCGACCTGGCCGCGGGGTTCGTCGACCTCCGGTTCGCGCCGGATGCGCCCGCGGCGACGGCGGCCATCCCGGACGCGGAGGTCGCGTTCGCGTGGGACGAACGGCTCCTCGAACCAGCGTGGGACGCGGCACGCGTGCTCCGTTGGGTGCAGTCCCCGCGCACCGGCGTCGACGGCATCCTGTTCCCTGCCTTCGCTGCGAGCGATGTCGTCCTGACGAACGCCCGCGGCGTCTACGACGCGGCGACCGCGGAGTGGGCGATCGGTGCAATCCTGGCGATGGCGAAGGACATCCCCGCCAACGAGCGGAACCGGGCGACGCGCACGTGGGCGCCGCGCGAGGTGGAACTCGTCGCGGGACGGCACCTGCTCGTGGTCGGGATCGGGCCGATCGGCCGCGCGGTCGCGCGCGCCGCCCGCGCGCTCGGCATGGAGGTCCGCGGGGTGGGGCGGCGCGCGCGCCCCGGCGACCCGGTCTTCGGCTACGTCCTGGGCGTCGACGAACTCCCGGACGGGCTCGCGTGGGCGGACGTCGTCGTGGATGCCCTGCCCGCGACGCGGGCGACCGCGGGCATCTTCGACGCCGCCGCCTTCGCGGCGATGCGTGCCGGCTCGCGCTTCGTGAACGTCGGCCGGGGGAGCACCGTGGTCGAGGACGCGCTCGTCGACGCGGTCCGGTCCGGGCACCTCGCGGGGGCCGCGCTCGACGTCTTCGAGCGCGAACCGTTGCCCTCGGCGAGCGCGCTGTGGGACCTCGACCGGGTGCTGATCTCGCCGCACGCGGGGGCGATGGTCGGGGGCTGGCGGGAGGCGGTCGTCGAGGTCTTCCTCGAGAACCTCGATCGGTTCCTCCGGGGCGCGCCGCTGCGCAACGTCGTCGACAAGGCGGCGGGGTTCGTCGTCGGCTGAGTCCGCGGGCGTCCGAGCGCTTGCCCGGGGCGGCGGGGACCCCGTGCTAGGCTCGGCCGAACCCGGCCGGCGGTCGGTCGGGGCGTCCGAACGGGGGTCTCCATGCGCAGGGTCGTTGTCGGTCTCGCGGTCTCGGCGATGCTCCTCACCGCGTGTGGAGGTGGCAGCACCACGGGCGGCGGCGAGTCCTCGTCGTCGGCCGCTCCGACGATGGAGCCGCTCTCCGCATCCTCCTGCGCCGCAGCGGCCGCCTCGAGCCTCCGTCAGGCGGGAACGCTGACGATCGGGACGGACAACCCGGCGTACCCGCCGTACTACCAGGGCGGGGAGACCGACGCGCACCCCGACTGGCAGTTCAACGACCCGTACACCGGCGAGGGGTTCGAGGCCGCCGTCGCCTACGCGGTCGCCGAGCGCCTCGGGTTCGCTCCCGGCGCCGTGGCGTGGACCGTCTCGCCGTTCAACCAGACCTACAAGCCGGGCGCGACCGCGTGGGACTTCGCGATCGTGCAGATCTCGTACTCCGAGAAGCGTGCCCAGGCCGTGGACTTCAGCGACAGCTACTACGACGTGAACCAGGCGCTCATCGCCAACAACGGGACCCCCGCGGCGTCGGCGACGAGCATCGCCGATCTCGCGGACCTCTCGATCGCGGCCCCCATCGGGACGACGAGCTACGACTACATCGTGAACACGATCCAGCCCACGCAGGAGGCCGGCGCGTTCTCGACGCTCGCCGACACGGTCGCGGCGCTCGCCGCGGGTCAGGTGGACGCGATCGTCGTCGACCTGCCGACGGCGCTGTACCTCGCCGACCCGTACGTCCAGGAGGGGACCGACTTCAAGGTCGTCGGGCAGTTCGCGACGGCCGCCGAGGGGGAGTACTTCGGGATGACCTTCGAGACGGGATCGCCGCTCGTCGCCTGTGTGAACCTCGCGCTGGCCGATCTGAAGGCGGATGGCACGCTCCAGGCCATCCAGACCGAGTGGCTCTCGCAGAAGACCAACGTCGGCGAGGTGCCGGTCCTCGGGTGAGTCCCGGCGGCGCGCGGTGAGCGGTTCGCCGCGCGGTCGCTCGCGCCTCCGGTCGACCCTGCAGGCCGAAGGGGCTGCCGCCGTCGCCGTGGCCGTGGTCAGCACGCTCGTCCTGGCCGTCGCGGTCGTCTGGGTCGTCGTCCACTCGCCGAATTGGCCGCGCGTGCGCCTCGCCTTCTTCGACCGCGAAGCGTTCACGCGGTCGTTCCCGGACATCGCGCGGACGTTCCTTCGCAACATCCGGTACTTCCTCATCGCCGAGTCCGTGATCCTCGTGTGGGCGCTCGTCCTGGCCGTCGTCCGCAGTCTCCCCGGGCCGGTCTTCTTCCCGCTGCGCGCCCTCGTGATCGCCTACACGGATCTGTTCCGTGGCGTGCCGACGATCCTCGTCGTCTACCTGCTCGGATTCGGGGTCCCGAGCCTCGGCATCCCGGGCGTCCCGACCTCGCCCGCGTTCTGGGCGGTGACCGGCCTCATCCTCAGCTACTCCGCCTACGTCGCGGAGGTCTACCGCGCGGGCATCGAGTCGGTGCATCCGAGCCAGGTCGCGGCGGCGCGCTCGCTCGGGCTCTCACGCCTCCAGGGCATGCGCTACGTCGTCGTGCCCCAGGCGGTGCGCCGCGTCGTGCCGCCCCTGCTCAACGACTTCGTCGGCCTGCAGAAGGACACGGCGCTCGTCGCGTTCGTCGTGGCGATCCCCGAGGCCTTCAAGCAGGCGCAGATCTACCAGAGCGCCGATTTCAACTACACGCCCCTGCTCGGCGCCGCCCTGATGTTCCTGCTCGTCACGGTGCCGCTCACGCGCACGGTGGACTGGCTGCTCGAACGCGAGCGCGGGCGACGCCAGTCGGGGGGCGCGCTGTGAAGGATGCGGTGCTGCGCGTCGAGGACGTGCACAAGCGATTCGGCGCGCTCCAGGTACTCGCGGGCATCGACCTCGAGGTGGCGCGCCACGACGTCGTCTGCCTGATCGGCGCCTCGGGCTCCGGGAAGTCGACCCTCCTGCGCTGCATCGACCTGCTGGAACCCATCGACGCCGGCAGCATCCTGATCGACGGGATCGACATCACCGGCGACGGCGTGGACGCCGACGCGATCCGTCGGCGCATCGGCATCGTCTTCCAGGCCTGCACCCTCGTCCCCCACATGTCCGTGCTCCGCAACGTGACCCTCGCCCCCGAGAAGGCCCTGGGGCTCGATCCGGCGACCGCGCGCGATCGCGCCGAGGCGCTGCTCGCACGGTTCGGCCTGACCGACAAGCGGGACGAGTTCCCGGATCGCCTCTCGGGGGGCCAGCTGCAGCGCGCCGCCCTCGGGCGCGCGCTCGCGATGGAACCCGAGATCCTCCTGCTCGACGAGGTGACGAGCGCGCTCGACCCGGTGCTCGTCGCGGAGGTCCTGGACGTGGTGCGCGAACTGGCGGGGGCGGGGATGACGATGCTCATCGCGACCCACGAGATGGGCTTCGCGCGCGACGTGGCGGCCCGCGTCGCGTTCCTCGACGCGGGCCGCATCGTCGAGGAGGGTCCGCCGACGCGGATCTTCTCCGACCCACAGGACGAGCGGACGCGGCGGTTCCTCGACCGCGTGATCCGCGCCGGCCGTCTCTAGCCCGGCCCCTAGAATCGACGCATGCCGGATTTCCGCATCCACAGCGAGTACCGGCCGGCGGGGGACCAGCCCGCAGCGATCGACGCCCTCGTCGCGGGCCTCCGGGCGGGCGAGCGCCACCTGACGCTCCTCGGCGCGACCGGAACCGGGAAGACGTTCACGGTCGCGCAGGTCGTCGAGCGGGTCCAGCGACCGACGCTCGTGATGGCGCCCAACAAGTCGCTCGCCGCGCAGCTCGCCAACGAGTTCCGGGAGTTCTTCCCCGAGAACGCGGTCGAGTACTTCGTCTCGTACTACGACTACTACCAACCCGAGGCCTACGTCCCGCAGACGGACACGTTCATCGAGAAGGATTCGTCGATCAACGATGAGATCGAGCGTCTGCGGCACTCCGCGACCGCCGCGCTCCTCAGCCGCCGCGACGTGCTCATCGTGGCGAGCGTCTCGGCGATCTACGGCCTCGGCTCGCCAGAGGAGTACCTGGGCCAGATCCTGCGCCTGCACCGCGGCGTGGCCACCGACCGCGACTTCGCGATGCAGCGCCTCGTTGACATCCAGTACCAGCGGAACCAGCTGGCGGCCACGCGCGGCACGTTCCGCGCGATGGGGGACACCCTCGAGATCTTCCCCGCCTACGACGAGACCGGTCTTCGCGTGGAGTGGTGGGGCGACGACATCGAGCGCATCGCTCGCTTCCATCCCGTCACGGGGGAGGTCGTCGCCGAGCTCGACGACATCACGGTGTACCCGGCGACCCACTACGCCGCCTCCGAGGAACGCCTGAAGACGGCGATCGCCGGCATCGAGGCCGAACTCGCCGAGCGCCTCGCGGAACTCGAACGCCAGGGCAAGCTGCTGGAACACGAGCGCCTCAAGATGCGGACCGGCTTCGACCTGGAACTGATGCGCGAGGTGGGCTTCTGTTCTGGCATCGAGAACTACGCGCGGCACATCGACGGCCGCGAGCCGGGTGCGGCGCCCTACACGCTGCTGGACTACTTCCCGGAGGACCTGCTCGTCGTGCTCGACGAGTCGCACGTCACCGTGCCCCAGATCCGCGGCATGTACGAGGGCGATCGCAGCCGCAAGCAGACGCTCGTCGACTACGGCTTCCGCCTGCCCTCGGCGATGGACAACAGGCCGCTGCGCTTCGAGGAGTTCGAGGGCAAGGTCACGCAGACGGTCTACCTCTCCGCGACGCCCGGCGGCCACGAGCTGGCCGCGAGCGAACGCATCGTGGAACAGATCGTGCGACCCACCGGCCTGGTCGATCCCGAGGTGCAGGTCCGGCCCACGCGCGGGCAGGTGGACGACCTGATGGAGGAGATCCGGCGGCGCACCGAGGCCGGCGCCCGCACGCTCGTCACCACGCTCACGAAGAAGATGGCGGAGGACCTGACCGACTACCTGCTGGAGATGGGCATCCGCGTCCGGTACCTGCACTCCGACATCGACACGATCCAGCGGATCGAGATCCTGCGCGACCTGCGGCTCGGGGAGTTCGACGTGCTCGTGGGCATCAACCTCCTCCGCGAGGGCCTCGACCTGCCCGAGGTCTCCCTCGTGGCCATCCTCGACGCCGACAAGGAGGGGTTCCTGCGCTCGGAGACCTCGCTGATCCAGACGTTCGGCCGCGCCGCCCGCAACGTGGAGGGAACGGTCCTGATGTACGCCGACCAGATGACCGATTCGATGCGCTCGGCGATCAGCGAGACGCAGCGACGCCGGATGATCCAGCTCGCGTACAACCGGGAACACGGCATCGACCCCACCTCGATCCGCAAGAAGGTCTCCGACATCCTGCTCGGGTCCGGCGTCTCGTCGTCCGGCGGGGATGGGGAGCGGGGCGGCCGAGCCAAGGCTCGCCGGGAGGAACTCCCGAGCGAGGAGCTCGAGCGCCTGATCCGCAGCCTCGAGGAGGAGATGCGCGAGGCGGCCCGGGAGCTCCGCTTCGAGGTGGCGGCGCGCATCCGCGACGAGGTCGTGGACCTACGCAAGGAACTCAAGCGCCTGCGCGACGCCGGCGTCCGCTCGTGACGACGCTCCTCGTCCGGGCGCCGCTCGTGTGGCTCGGGCCCGACCGGATCCTCCGCGACGGCGAGGTCGCCTGCGACGGGGGCCGCATCGTCGGCGTCGGCGAAGCCGGTACCTCCGGCGCACAGGCGCCCATCGTCGAGGTCGACGGGTTCCTCATGCCCGGGATCGCCGACCGCCACGTGCACGTCGGTCTCGCGGACCCGGGCGCGATCCTCGCGGGGGGCGTCACGGCCGTGCGCGACCTCGCATGGCCGGCCGCCGACATCTTCCCGCTCGCGGAGGTGAGCGAGTCGGCCTCCTTCGTCGGGCCGCTGATCCGCGCCGCGGGTCCGATGCTCACCGCGCCGGGGGGCTACCCGACGCGCGCGACGTGGGCGCCTCCCGGGACGGGCCGCCGCTGGGCGATGCGGAGCTGGTGGCCGTCTGCGAGGAGGCGCGCGTGCGCGGCCTCCCCGTCACGGCCCACGCGCAGGGCGCGGGTCAGGTGGACCGTGCGGTGGGCGCCGGTGTGGACGAACTCGCGCACGCCCCGTTCTCGGAGCGCCTCGGCGACGCGCTGATCGACGTGCTCGCGCGCACGACGCGCGTGGTGTCGACGCTCGACATCCACGGCTGGGGAGAGGACACGCCGGAGATCCGTACGGCGCTCGACAACGTCGCGCGGTTCCACGCGGCCGGGGGAAGGGTCGTCTACGGAACGGATCTGGGCAACGGCCCGATCCCGCCGGGCATCCACGTGCGGGAGGCGGTGCTCCTCCACGACGCCGGGCTCTCGCGGCAGGCGGTCCTCGCGGCGATGGCGTTCGGTCCGCTCGTCCCGGGTGCCCCCGCGGATCTCGTCGCGTTCGGAGCGGATCCCACGCTCGACCTGCGGGCGCTCGACGATCTCGCGCTGGTGGTGCGCGGCGGCCGCGTGGTGGCGGCCGCCTAGTCCTGCCCGGGCACCTCGTTGCGTTCGAGGTAGTCCAGGTAGAGCGGTCGCAGCGCCTCGGCGAGGTCGCCGCGCTCCGCCTCGACGAAGTCGTTCAGGAGCGCGAGCGGGCGCATGATGTCGGCCTCGCTGCGCTCCTCGTCGCCCATGGCGGCCCTCGCCTCCGGGATCATCGCGAGCAGGTCCCACAGGAACCACGCGTCGAGGCGCCGCCAGGCGAGGCGGGTCGCTCGGTCGTGCAGCTCCGCCGACGACAGGCGTTCGAGGTCCGCACGGGGGGTCATGGCGCCAGCCTAGCGCGGGCCGGGCGACTCCGGTGTCGCCTGTAGGATGCGCGCCGTGGGCACCGACCGCCTGATCATCCACGGCGCCCGGGAACACAACCTCCGCGACGTCACCCTCGACCTCCCCCGCGACCGGTTGATCGTGTTCACGGGGCTCTCCGGTTCCGGGAAGTCCTCGCTCGCGTTCGACACGATCTACGCCGAGGGACAGCGCCGGTACGTCGAGTCGCTCTCCGCCTACGCGCGACAGTTCCTCGGCCAGATGGAGAAGCCCGACGTCGACTTCATCGAGGGGCTCTCGCCGGCCATCTCGATCGACCAGAAGTCGACCTCGCGGAACCCCCGCTCGACGGTCGGCACGATCACCGAGGTCTACGACTACCTCCGCGTCCTCTTCGCACGCGTCGGCATCCCGCACTGTCCGACCTGCGGGCAGGCGATCGGACGGCAGACGGCGGACCAGATCGTCGACCGCGTCCTCGACCTGCCCGCGGGGACGCGGTTCCAGGTCCTCGCGCCGGTCGTAAAGGGCCGCAAGGGGGAGTTCCGCGACCTGCTCGGGGATCTCGCCCGCAAGGGGTTCGCGCGCGCGCGCATCGACGGCGAGGTCCGGGAGCTCGCCGAGGACATCCGTCTGCCGAAGACGTTCAAGCACACGATCGAGGTC
>JBJTHT010000014.1:0-4459 GCA_046094605.1 Actinomycetota bacterium
GGACGTTGGTCGCGGACGCGCATGCCGCGCGGACGCGGTCGGCGTGTGCGGTTCCCGCGAGGAGGAGCGCCCGATCATCGTGGTGATGGGTGGGAGCCTCGGGGCGTCGCGCATCAACGCGGCGGCGACGCATGCGCTGCCGACCCTGGACGCGCAGGCGCTCCTCCTCGCGGGAACCGCACACGCCGACCGCGTCCGCGCCGCATGCGCGTCCGCGACCAACGTCCGCGTCGAGGCGTTCCTCGACCGGATGGAGCTCGCGTTGGCCGCCGCGGACGTGGTTGTGGCCCGCGCGGGGGCGACGACCTGCGCCGAGCTCGCGGCCTGCGGCGTCCCCTCGATCCTGGTTCCCTACCCGCACGCGACGGCCGATCACCAGACCGCCAACGCGCGCGTCCTGGTCGATGCCGGTGGCGCGGACCTGATCGCCGACGACGCGCTCGACGCGCCGGCCCTGCGATCGGCGCTGGGTCGGATGCTGGGCGACCCAGCGCGCCTGCAGGGGATGGGTGCGGCGGCGCGGTCCGTCGGACGGCCGCGAGCCGCCGAGGACCTGGTCGACCTCCTGCGGAGCGTGGCGTGACGAAGCCCTACGTGCCGCCCGAGGGGAGCGTCCCCACGCAGTCGGTGCCCACGCTCGCGGGTGTCCGCGCGCTCCACCTGATCGGGATCGGCGGCTCGGGGATGCGCAACATGGCGCGCCTCTACGCCGCACGCGGCATCGTCGTGAGCGGTTCCGACCTGAAGGAATCCGCCGCGGTCAGGGACCTGCGTGCGGCCGGCGCGACCATCGCGATCGGTCACGACGCAGGGAACGTCCCCGACGTGGACGCGGTCGTGGTCTCCGCCGCCGTGTCGCCCCGCAACCCCGAGGTGCGCGCGGCGGCCGATCGCGGCATCCCGCTCTGGAGCCGTGCGCAGGGCATCGCGGCCGCGGCAGCCGACCGGCGCACGCTCGCCGTCACCGGGACGCATGGGAAGACGACGACGACCTCGATGCTGGCCCTGATCCTCGAACGAGCCGGCGCCGACCCCTCCTACGTCATCGGCGGGGAACCCAACGAGACCGGCGGCGGTGCGCGCGCGGGGGCGAGCGACCTCTTCGTGGTGGAGGCCGACGAGAGCGACGGCACGTTCCTGCTGTTGACGCCGGCGATCGGCGTCGTCACCAACGTCGAGGTCGATCACGTCGACTTCTACCGAGGCGGTCGCGAGGAGATCGAGTCGGCGTTCGCGGCCTTCGCGGCGCGCTGCGGGCGGCTCGTGGCCTGCGCGGACGATCCGGGCGTCGTCCGATCGCTCGAAGGCTGCGACCGTCCGGTCACGACGTACGGCGTCTCGGCGGACGCCGACGTGCGCGTCGAGGTCCTCGGGCTCGGACCCACCGGTGCCGTCGGGCGGCTCACGATCGACGGGCGCGCCCATGACCTCCGGATCGGCGTGGACGGGGCGCACAACCTCCTCAACGCCGCGGCGGCCGTCGCGACGGCCGCGCTCGTCGGCGTGGACCCCGCGACGGCCGCCGCAGCCCTCGCATCGTTCACCGGCGTGCACCGGCGCTTCGAGCATCGCGGGTCGGTGCGCGGCGCCGACTTCTTCGACGACTACGGACACGTGCCGACGGAGCTCGCCGTGACGCTCGGGACCGCCTCGCGTCGGGGCGCGCGCAGGGTCATCGCGGTGTTCCAGCCCCACAGGTACTCGCGGACGCAGGCGCTCTGGCGCGAGCTCGGCGAGAGCCTCGTCGACGCCGATCTCGTGGTGGTCACCGACGTCTACGGCGCCGACCAGGAGCCGATCCCCGGCGTGACGGGGAAGCTCGTGGTCCGCGGCATCGCCGAGGCCTCGTCCGGGCGTCGCATCGTCTATCTGCCCCACCGCGCGGACGTCGTGCGGTTCCTCGATCGGGAGGTGCGGTCGGGCGATCTCGTCCTCACGATGGGATGCGGCGACGTCTGGATGCTGGGCGATGCCGCGCTGGCGGCGATGCGGGAGGTCTCGTGACCGACCTCGCCCGGGCCGAGGCGATCCTGCGCGAGACCTGCGGCGAGCGCGTCCGCGCCGGCGTGACGATCGCGCCGCTCACGACCTTCCGCCTCGGCGGCCCGGCCGCGATCTACCTCGAGCCCGAGACCCCCGACGACCTGCGTGCGGTCTCCCGCGCGCATCGGGAGGCCGAGGTGCCGGTGCTCGTCCTCGGGAAGGGTTCCAACGTCCTCGTGGCCGACGCCGGCTACCCGGGCATCGTCCTCCGGCTCGGCCGGGGGTTCCGCTGGGCGGCACGGGAAGGGACCCGGCTCTCCGCGGGCGGAGCGATGCCGCTCCCCGCGCTGGCCGGTGTGGCGTTCACCCACGGCCTCGCGGGCCTCGAGTTCGCGATCGCGATCCCGGCGACGGTCGGCGGCGCGGTCAGGATGAACGCCGGCGCCCACGGGCGGTCCGTGTCCGACGCGCTCGAGGAGGCCGACGTCCTCGACCTCGCGACGGGGGAGTCGCGGACGGTCCCCGTCGCCCAGGCCGGGTTCCACTACCGGCGGTCGGATCTCGGCGGGGAACCGGTCGTGACCGCCGCGCGGTTCCGACTCGAGCCCGGCGACCCGGCGGCGATCCGACGTCGCATGGACGAGGCGCGGGCCTGGCGGCGGGAGACCCAGCCCCTCGCCGAACCCAACTGTGGGAGCGTCTTCAAGAACCCGGAGGGTGACCACGCCGCCCGCCTCGTCGACGCCGCCGGGTGCAAGGGGTGGACCGAAGGCGGGGCCACGGTGTCGCCGAAGCACGCCAACTTCATCGTGGCGGGCCGGGGCGCGCCGTCGGCCGACGTCGCCCGGCTGATCCTCCGGGTCCGCGAGGCTGTCCGCGCCTCCGCCGGCGTCCTGCTGGATCCCGAGGTCAGGCTCGTGGGGGAGTTCCCGCCCTCGCCGTGACCGCGGCACGGCTCTCGCTTCTGCCACCACTGCTGGCAACGCACGCGCTGCGACCCTTGACGAGAGCAGGCCCTTGCGTGTACGGTCGCGACCTCGACGTGAGATAGATATAACAATAAGGTTGAAGTTGAGAGTGAGGGTCGTGCCTGTGCGAGCCTCGACCGAGCGGGAAGGACGGTCGGGGTTCCGGGCCCGGAACCGGAGGTCGTGAAGATGGATCCTCAGAACTACCTGGCGGTCATCAAGGTGCTCGGGGTCGGCGGCGGTGGCGTGAACGCCATCAACCGCATGATCGAGGGCGGACTCCGGGGGGTCGAGTTCGTCGCGGTCAACACGGACGCCCAGGCCCTCCTCATGTCCGACGCGGAGGTCAAGCTCGACATCGGCCGGTCGACCACCCGAGGACTCGGGGCGGGGTCGGACCCGGAGGTCGGGAAGCTCGCCGCCGAGGAGCACCGCGAAGAGATCAAGGAGGTCCTCAAGGGGGCCGACATGGTCTTCATCACAGCGGGGGAGGGCGGCGGAACCGGGACGGGTGCGTCCCCGGTGATCGCCGAGGTCGCCCGCGAGCTCGGCGCCCTCACGATCGGCGTGGTCACCCGCCCGTTCCAGTTCGAGGGCCGTCGTCGCGCGACCCAGGCCGACCTCGGGATCGCGGACCTCAAGAAGAGCGTCGACACGCTCATCGTGGTTCCCAACGACCGCCTGCTCCAGGTGGCCGACACCGAGATGCCCCTCGTCGACGCGTTCCGCATGGCCGACCAGGTCCTCTTCCAGGGCGTGGACGGCATCACCTCGCTCATCACGACGCCCGGACTCATCAACCTGGACTTCGCCGACGTGCGCACCGTGATGAAGGACGCCGGCTCGGCCCTCATGGGCATCGGCTACGGCGCCGGCCAGGACCGTGCCGAGGAGGCCGCGCGCGCCGCGATCTCCTCGCCGCTCCTCGAGTCCTCGATCGAGGGCGCGCGCGGCGTGCTCCTCGCCGTCTCGGGGCCGACGAACCTCACGCTCCACGAGGTCACGCGTGCCGCCGACCTCATCACCCGCTTCGCGCACCCCGACGCCACGATCATCTTCGGGGCCGTCGTGGACGACGCGGTGGGCGATCAGGTCCGCGTCACCGTCGTGGCCGCGGGCTTCGACCGGTTGCTGCCCTCGGCCGCGCCGCGCGAGGGCCGCTTCGCGAAGCTCCTCGAGGGACGCCCGATGCCCGACCTCACCGCGGCCGCGACGTCGTCGTCGTCCGCGGAGGCCGAGCGCGTCGAGCCGCCGCTCCCCGTCCCCTCGATCCTCCTCGAGGACGAGGACGACGTGTTCACGCCGGTCTCGCAGACCGTGCGCATCGAGGACGAGGACGATCTGGACATCCCGGACTTCATGAAGCACTGAGGTCCGACCCGCCCGTGAGGGCGGGGGCGCGACGAGGCGACCTTCCCCCGCCACCGGGAGCGCCCCCGCCCACGCACCACCTGCCCGAACCCACCGGAACCCCAGACCTCGGCGACGACATCGCGTCGGGGCGCGCC
>JBJTHT010000015.1:0-3625 GCA_046094605.1 Actinomycetota bacterium
GATCGGCGAGGTGATCGAGATGACCGGCGCGGGCGGGTCGCCGAGCACGGGCGCGGCGCCGTCGGTCGCCGTCGGGTCGGTGGCGGTGCCGTCCGCCGGCGCGGCCGCGGCGTCGGTGGTCGCGCCGTCGGTCGCTGCGTCCGTGCTCGGCGACCCGCCCGCGCCGGGCATCTCGAGCCCCTCGCCGATCGTGCTCTGCGACGGCTGCACGGTCACGTGGTCGCCGGTCTCGACGACCCACGCCGGCTCGCTCGCCGACGGTGACCTCCGCTTCACGAACCGGCTCCTCGGCACGATCACCGACGCCTCCGGCGTCGCGGTCGAGGGCTGGTACATGACCTCCCAGATCTCCGGGTCGATCGTCGGCGGCGACGGCACGGCCCGGATCAGCCTCGCGCTCACGACCCCCGACGGCGACTCCACCTGGACGGGCAAGGGGCTCCTCAGCCCGAAGTCCGGTTCGTCGTTCGCCCTCGCGGGCACGTGGGTCCTCGAGTCGGCCGCGCCCGGGGCGACCGGCCTCCCGGCCGGCGGCACCCTCGCGGGCACGCTCGGCCTGTGGTCCGACGGGGCGAGCCCGACCTCCCTCACGCTCGCTCTCCGCGCGCTCTAGGCACGCCGCAGGCACAGGCCCCGGCACGTCGCCGGCAGGCACGGGACGGGCACGGGAAGTGGCATCCCCCCCGGGAATCCGCTAGGTTTCCGGGCAACCCGGGGCGGTCCCCGGCGTTATCACGTACGAGAACACTTCCCCTCTCCGGTTCCGTGCGGGCCCCGTGCCCGGACGGGCGGTCGATCGGAGGAGGAACCACCGGTAGGCCAAGCACCACCAACGCTCGAAAGGAGCTCCACACATGACCAAGTTCAAGCGCCTGATGGCCCTCGCGGCCGTCAGCATGCTCGGGGTCCAGCTCATCGGCGCCGGGACCGCGTTCGCGGCCTCGACGAGCGACTGCGACTTCGGCAGCGACAACCTCGAGATCACGCTCGACACGGACAACGTCGAACTCTGGCTCGACGAGGACGGCCTCCTCCAGTGCGATCCGGGCGGCGGCGACGACGACTCGCAGGCCGTCGGGACGATCGACTCGATCACCGTCGAGATGGACGATGACGACTCGACCGGGACCCTGACGATCTACCTCGACGACGACTCCACCGGCGGCACGACGTACGCCTCCGCCTGGCCGGAGTTCGACACGTTCGACATCGACGTCACGACCACGCTCTACATCGACGGCAGCTACGTCGACGATGCCGCGGGCAACAGCCTCGACATCATGTTTGGCAAGAGCACGTTCTCCTTCTCGGGGACGAGCGGCACCTACGTGGCGCCGAAGCTCGACATCCAGGGCGGAGACGACAAGGACGAGATCGATGCCTCGAAGGCGACCGTGCGCGTCGTTGCGGACGGCAACGGCGAGGACGACGTCATCAAGGGTGGGTCGGCGAACGACGTCATCGATGACAGTACGTCCGACGATGGCGACATCGCGTACGGCAACGGCGGCAACGACGTCGTCTCCGTGACCGGTGCGCTCAGCCAGGCGTGGGGCGGCGATGGTCACGACGACCTCGCGGGCGCCATCGTGGCCCCGGGTGCCGGCAACGACGACGTCGACGCCGACACGCTCGTCACGTACGCCGACCTCACCGACGGCATCGAGTACATCGATGGTGACACGGCCGGTGCCGCGGGCGACGACGACCTGAGCGGGACGTTCGCCCGCATCTCCGGGTCGCAGGGCGACGACGTGATCGTCGGCACCTTCGACCGCATCTCGGGCAACGCGGGTGATGACGTCATCAAGTGCGACGGCTGCGACGGCGGTACCCACTACGCTGCGGGCGGCGCGGGCGACGACTTCATCGCCGAGTACGGCACGGGCGTCGACAACGTCTTCTACGGCAACGCCGGGAACGACGTGCTCCGCGGCAAGGACGGCGACGACGAGCTCCGCGGCGGTCCGGGTTCGGACCAGGCCTGGGGCGCGAACGGCTCCGCGGACCTCTGCACCGCCGAGGTCCTGAACCGCTGCGAACTCATCAAGAACTAAGGCGGCGAACTGATCCACCTCTCGAGCGGAGGTGCGTCGAGGCGGGAGGGGCCGGCAGGGCCCACCCCCCGAGACGCGACCCAAGCGGGTCGGCGCTTCGAGAGCTCGAGAGGTACGCACTTCTACGAAAGGGACATGACATGAAGAAGCGGATCGCACTCGCCGCCGCGATCGCCCTGGCGATCTCGGTCGGCGGGATGTTCCCCGCCTCTGCTGCCAAGCTCGGCGCCCCCGTCATCGCCGCATCCTCGTGTGCGCGTGCTGGTGGAACGCTCGAAGTGAAGCAGTCGGACGGGAACCTCTACGTGTCCGTCACGGGCACTCAGCTCGTGGTCGACACGGCTGAAGCAAACTCCGACGCTGCGAACTGCTCCGGCGTCTCGTTCGCGCTCTCCGGGCTCACCTCGGTGATCCTGAAGGCCGACGGCGCGACGGCTGGTCCGGAGGACGAAGGCAACATCTGGTTCGACCTCGAAGGTGCCACTGCCGGCACCGTCGCCAGCTGGGGTTCGCTCGCGTTCACCGTGCAGGCGGGCGCCGGACTCTGGTTCGACGGGTCTGGCCTCGACGAGACGACGCTCCGTCCCTTCAACGGGACGATCACCGAGGAGACCTTCACGGTCGGGACCCTGACCGGCGCGTACTACGCTGGCGTCATGGCCTTCCTCGGCGGGTCGGGGAACGACGTCTTCGACGCCTCCGCGGTCTCGACGACCCCGCTGATCGCCGTGGGCAACATCGGCGCGGACACGATCAAGGGTGGCGCCGAGGACGACGACCTCACCGGCAGCGCCGGGAACGACGTCCTCTACGGCAACGCCGGCGACGACCTCCTCCACGTGGCTGACGGCGGGACCTGCGTCTACACGCAGCCCGGCGCAGCGCCGTCGCGGAAGTGCCGTTCGGTGACCGCGTCGGGACAGGACGAGGCGTGGGGCGGGCTCGGTGACGACGGGATCACCTCCGACGGTGGCGACACCGTCGCTCCCGGCGACGGGATCGATGAGGTGACCGGCAACGCCTTCTCGCTCAACTACTCGGACAGCGGCGCCGCGGTCTCTGCGAACCTCACGACCGCGGCCGGACTCGTGACGAGCACGGCCGGGAACGACTACTACTCCGGCACGGTCGCCGAGTTCGTCGGAAGCGCGTTCGATGACAAGTTCGTCGGCAGCAGCGGCGCCAACGTCTTCTACGGTGGCGTCGGTGCTGACACGCTCGTCGGGCTCGGCGGCGCCGACTTCCTCTCCGGTGGTGGGGGGGCGGACGCCATCAAGGGCACCGCGGGCGCCGACGAGATCTACGGCGACACGGGTGCGGACCTCATCATCGGTGGTGCGGACAACGACATCGTCTACGCCGGTGGCGGGGACGACGTCATGTACGGCCGCAACGGTGACGACGTCCTGCGCGGTGAGAAGGGTTCCGACCAGGCCTGGGGTGGCAAGGGCACGTTCGACGTGTGCGCCGCCGAGGTCACGGACTCCTGCGAGTTCAAGAAGTAACCAGCACCTCGATCGGAACGTCGGGGGCCCGGGCCATGCCCGGGCCCCCGACGCGTTCCCGCC
>JBJTHT010000016.1:0-3493 GCA_046094605.1 Actinomycetota bacterium
GCGTGGAGGCGCCGCCCGTGAGTTCCTTGAGGAGCGGCACGCCCTCGGCGGGCCCCCGCACGAGGAGCACGTCGTCTTCGGAGAGCACGTCGTCGGGGCCGGGCGCGAACTCCCAGGCGTCCCCGCTGCGGATCGCCATCACCCACATGCCGGTCTCCGTGGCGACCTCGAGGTCGCGCAGCGTCCGCCCGACGGCGGGCGCGTCGGTGCGCACGCGCACCCGCGCGGTCATCTCGTCGGCGTGGCGCAGGTCGCGGCGCAGCGCGTCGGGGATGGCGAGCTTCGCGGCGACGACGCGCGCGACGTCGGTGGCCGCGTCCCCGATCTGTTCCACGGCGTCGGCGAGCCAGAGCACGCCCGCCATCCCGTCGGCGTCCTCGGGGCTGCGCGCGGCGAGCATCGCGAGGCGGCGAAGGCGGCGCAGCCCCTCGTTCATCCGCTCCTCGAGGCGCGCGACCTCGGCCGCGAGCTTGTCGTCGTTGAAGAAGACGGCGGCGTAGGCCAGGTCGACCATCAGCTCGGAGGCGTCCTTCGCCTCGACGAGCAGCGCCTTGACGTTCGTGGGTTGGGGATCAGCCATGGGCGGTCACGCCGAACAGGATGATAGCGGCGATGAGGCAGATGGTCCCGGCGAGGTCCATCACGCTCGAACTGATGGGGATGGCGTGGTTGTCCGGGTCGAGGCCGAACCGGAACGTGGCCACGGCGCTGTAGTACGCGACCGCGCACGCGATCACCGTGGCCGCGAGGCCCGCGACGAGGGCGATGCCGATCATCACGAGGCTCCCCGGGCTCGCCCGGCCCGTGAGGGCGGCCACGACGTCGGCCGAGATCCCGACCATGAGGAACACGGCGGTCGCGAAGACGAACGTGATCGAGATGTCCACCCAGGCGAGGCCCTTCGGCACGGCGCGCGGTTCGATCGCGCCGATGTGGAGCTTCGACGCGAGCCGCGAGGAGAGGATGCCCGAGAGGGCGTTGGTGTCCTCGAGGAACGGCGGGATGAGGACGAGGAGCGCGGGGTAGGCCACGAAGTGCTCGAGGCGCGCCTCGACGATCGTGCCGGCGAGGATGTCCACGAGGCCCGCGAGCGCGAGGACCGGCAGCGACTCACGCACGATCCGTCGCGTCCGATCGAGGTCGGTGCGGACGCCCCGCACCGTCGCCCACAGGCACACGAGCGCGGCGACGACGCCCACGGTCGTCGTGACGCCGGGGATGCCGACGAGGAACGACGCGGCCCACAGGGCCGGCAGCGTCGCGACGTCGCCGATCGCCGTGACGATCGGCGCGGAGACGGAGTCGAGGTCCCAGCCGCGCGCGTTGGACGTGATCGCGAGCGCGATCGCCGCGGCGCCGACGACGAGCGATCCGAGCACGCCGCCCAGGATCGACACGGCGACGAACCCCCAGAGCGAGATCGACGTGAAGCCGAACGCGGCCGCGGCGCCGCGCGCGGCCGCGCCGAGGAACAGCGAGGTCGCGAGCGTGAGGAAGATCGAGGCGGCGACGTTCTGGCCGAGGAACCCGCGCCGGTCGCGGGAGACCTCGAACTGCCCCGCGAGGATCCCGGTGCTCAGCCGCGAGCCGAGCGCGCCGAAGATGTTCCCGCGCATCCCGATCGCGGCCGGGATGAGGAGGAACAGGCTCGGGAGGCGCTGGAGCGAGCCGTCCATGAAGGACAGAGCGAGGCCCGCGAGGAGGTCCCCGCCCGAGCTGACGAACAGCGCGACCAGGCCCTGGCGGAGCGTGCGCGCCTCCGCACGCCAGTAGGCGCGCAGGCGCTGGGGAGCGCGACGGGGGAACCGCGCCATAACGGACCGCCCATCGCTTCCTCCCCGGGTGACGGACCGCCGGGTGGCGGCCCCGGGCAGTATGGCCCCGGGGTCCGCCGCCCCACAACCGTCAGTCGTCGATCCAGTCGCGGGTGCACGTGAGCCAGAACGCGAGCCCGGCCCACCGTCCGTACCGGCGGAACCGTCGTTCGATCGTGGCGTCGGCCACGGTCCGCTTCCCGGCGATGCGCGCGTACGTCGGGCGCGTCCACGAATCGAGGATCAGTCGCGAGTGGCGCCCGAGCGTCATGAGGATGTGCGCGGCGGCGTAGGGCCCGACGCCGGGGAGGGCGAGCAACCGCTCGCGCAGCGCGTCGTCGTCCTCCTGGCTCGTGGCGAGCGCCTCGAGGTCGAGGTCGTCGCGCGCGATGCGCCGCGCGATGTCGCGCAGGTACGCGCCGCGGTAGCCCGCGCGCACGACGTCGCGGTAGAAGCGCTCGCCCTCGGCGGCCATCGCGGCCGGCGTCGGGAACGCTCGTCCGAGCGGTCCCGACGCCGGCGCGCCGGGCGCGGCCTCGCCCAGGTGTTCGACGAGCGCCGTGACCATGCGCGTCGTCGCCGACCAGGTGCAGTTCGTCGTGCAGATCGTCTTCACGACGTCCTCGAAGACGGTGGGGCTGCGCAGCATCCGACCGGAACCGCGCGCGACCCACGCGAGGTCGGGGTCGTCGGCCGCGAGCGCGTAGAAGGGGGAGAGGTCCTGGTCCATGCGCAGGACGTGGCGCGCGGCGTCGAGCACGGCGGCCGCGGTCGCGGCGGACGGCGCGGGGGCGTGGCGGGTGTTCCTGCCGCGACCGCGGCCGCCCGCGTGGACGCGCACGGTTCGCGGCCTGCGTCCGGGGAGCGGGAGCGTGACCTCGAGGGCGCCGTCCACCTGACGCATCGGCGGGAGCCCGCCGAAGCCGTGGGAGTCGATCGTGCGGGCGAGGTCGACCGGTTCCCCGCCCGGTCCCACGAGCGCGAAGGTGAGGTCGCCCACGCGCGGAGTCTAGGCAGCGTCGCCGGCGTCCCTAGGATGGGGCGGTGATCACCGTGACCGAGGCCGCCGCGGCGGTGCTGCGCCGGAGCGTCGGCGCCGCCCGCCGGTTCGAGGAGGAGGCGGGCATCCGCGCGTGCCGGGGCGGTTCCACGATCGACTTCACCCTCGCCACCGCACCGGAACCGGGCGACGCGACCGTCGAGAGCGATGGCTTCGTCCTGTGGGTCGAGGCGGGCCTCGACGGCACGGTGGACGTCGGCGACCACGACCGCCTGGTGATCCGATGAGCGCCGCGGTCCGCGAGGCGCTCGTGCGGGAACTCGCCGCGCTCGAGGCCGAGCTCGCGCGCATCACCGCGACGCCGACCGATCCGCTCGGCTCGGTCTCCTTCGGCAAGCGCGTCGGCGATGGGACCGCGCAGGCGGTCGAGCGCATCACGCAGGTCTCGGCCGCCGACCGCCTCGATGCCAAGCGCGTGGAGGTCGTGCGTGCGATCGCGAAGTGCGACGACGGGACCTACGGCCGGTGCGACGCGTGCGGCGCGGCGATCGACGCCGACCGCCTCGAGGCCGTCCCGCAGGCGACGCGTTGCATCGCCTGCGCGCGCGCCGCCTCGCGTTAGGTCGCGGACGAACCCGCGGGCGCGGGCGCCTCGTAGCGGCGGAACGCCGGCACGGCC
>JBJTHT010000017.1:0-7796 GCA_046094605.1 Actinomycetota bacterium
CGCGCCGTCGCGCGGGAACTCCCGTCGGACCGCGTGGCCGTGTTCGCGCCCTCGTTCCCGGGCGACGCGGCGTTCGACGCCGGCGAGCCCTACCGCGTGGTCCGGCAGCCCGGCGGGTTCCTCTGGCCGACCCGCGCGACGGCGCGCAGGGTCCGTTGGATGCCGCCGACCTTCGGTGGGAAGTCGTTCGTGACGAGCAGGGTCCGTGGAACGTCCATCGACTCCTATGCTCCCAGACGACATGGGAACCGTTCCTGCGCCGCAGCCGTCTCCGGGCATCGTCGTCGCGCACGACGACCTGCGGATCGTGCGCGTGGGGGGCTCCGAGGCGCGCCGGTGGCTCCACGACATCGTCACATCCGACGTCGTCTCGCTCGCGGCCGGGGTGCGACGCCCCGGACTCCTCCTCGGGCCCACCGGCCGGATCCGCGCGGCCTTCGACCTGCTCGGCGAGGAGGGCGACGGCGTCCTCCTGGCGCAGGGCCTCGACCAACCGTCCGTCGCCGACCTCCTGCGCCCCTACGTCCTGTCCGCCGACGTGCAGCTCACCACCGTCGAGGACGCGCTCCTCGTCAGCGCGCCCGACGACGTCGCGCCCGCCCCCGCGTGGCGTCCCTCGCTCGCGACGACCGGTGCGGGCGCGACGTCGCTCGTCGGGCTGGACCGCGTGGACTCGCTGCGCGCCGCGGCCCGGACCGCCGGGTGCATCGACCGCACCCCCGCCGACCTCGAGGTCGCGCGGATCCTCGCGGGCGTCGCACGGTTCCCGGTCGACCTGGACGCGGAGTCGCTCCCGGCGGAGGCCGGGTGGGAGGGCGACCGCATCGACCGCACGAAGGGCTGCTTCGTCGGCCAGGAGACCGTCGCGAAGGTGGCCAACGCGGGGCACCCGACGCGCGTCGTCCTCGCGGTCGTCGCGGGCGGCCCGGTCGCCGCGCGCGACGCCGTGCTCGTGGGCGCGACGACGGTCGGGGTGATCACGAGCGTCGCAGCCGATCCCGACGGCGGGTGGCGGGGCCTCCGGCGCAGGGCTCGAACGGGTCTGAGCGCCCGGCACGCGTACTACACCCGCCCGCGGGAAATCAAGACTTCACCTTCCGGGCGACCTGCGGGAGGCTTGCGGTCCCGGCCCCCGGCCGGGTGACCAGACCAGGAGGGCTCGTTGCAGACGGAACGGATCGGTGGCATCGACCTGCGGACCCTTCCCCCCGACCCCCTTCCCCCGGATACGTGGCAGGACCGAGCGGCCTGCCACGGCGTGGATCCCGACGTGTTCTTCCCGGTCTCCGAGGAGGAGGCCGGCCCCGCCCTCGCGTACTGCATCGGCTGCGACCAGCGCGCCGACTGCCTCGCGTGGGCGCTGAAGAACGGCGAGCGCTACGGCGTGTGGGGCGGCCTGACGGAGCAACAGCGCCGTCGGATCGCCCGCTACGTCGCCTGACTCGGGTTCCTTGACCTCCGAACACCCGTTCGGATAGCCTCCGGTCCCCCGGCCGAACGTCCGGGGGACCGGAGGCGACACCGCTGCTCCTCGAAGCCTTCCAACCGACCCTCGACGAGGGGGTCCCGCTGTCCGCGGTGGACTTCTGCGTCGTCGACCTCGAGACGACGGGCGGATCCCCGACCGACGCGGGCATCACCGAGATCGGCGCCGTCCGCTACCGCGGCGGTGAGCGGCTCGGAACCTTCGACACGCTCGTCAATCCGATGCGGCCGATCCCACGCTTCGTCGCGCACCTCACCGGGATCGACGATCGCATGGTGCGCGACGCCCCGACGATCGAGCAGGTCCTCCCCTCCTTCGTCGAGTTCGCCCGCGGCGCGGTCCTGGTCGCGCACAACGCGCCGTTCGACGTCGGGTTCCTGAACGCCGCCCTCATCGCCCTCGACCGGGAACCCTTCACCGACCCGCCGATCTGCACCGCGAAGCTCGCGCGACGCGTCGTGTGGCCCGACGTGCCGAACGTGAAGCTCGCGACGCTCGCGCGCTACTTCCGCACGCCCACGCAGCCCTCGCACCGCGCCGTCGCCGACGCGCAGGCCTGCGCCGAGGTGCTCCATGGACTGATCGAACTCGGCGGGCGCCTGGGCATCTCCACGCTCGGCGACCTCCGGCTCGCGACGCGCGCCCACGGCCGACCGAACTACGGGAAGATCCGTCTCGCCGACGATCTGCCGCGCTCCCCCGGCGTCTACCTGTTCCGCGGCCGCGAGGATCAGGTCCTCTACGTCGGCAAGTCGCGCGACATCCGCACCCGCGTGCGCACCTACTTCTACGGCGACGGTCGCAAGAAGATCGAGAACCTCCTCGCGGAGACGACGGCCGTCGAGGGGCGCCCCTGCGGGTCCGAACTGGAAGCGCTCGCGCTCGAGGCGCGCCTGATCCGCGAGCACGAGCCCAAGTACAACCGGCACGGCCGGACCTGGCGCCGCTACGCGTACCTGAAGCTCGACCTCGCCGAGGTCTATCCGCGGCTCAAGGTCGTGCGCGAGGTGCGCGGCGAGGGCGCGTTCCTCGGCCCGTTCGCGTCGTCGGGCCGCGCCCACCTCGCGAAGGAGGCGCTCGAGGAGGCGTTCCCGATCCGCCGCTGCACCCGGGCGATGGGTCCGAGGACCCGCTTCTCACCCTGCGCCCTGGCCGAGATGGGGCGGTGCCTCGCCCCGTGCGACGGTCGCGTGGACGCGGACGCCTACGCCGATCTCGCCCGGGCCCTGCGCGACGCGCTGGACGCCCCGGGCGGCCTGCTCGCGACGCTCGAGGCGCGCATGCGCGACCTCGCCGCGGCGGAACGCTTCGAGGAGGCGGCGGGGGGGGGGGGGGGGCCGCGCCGGCCGCGGGGGCGCCCCCCCCCCCCCCCCCCCCCCCCCGCGGCGGCCCGCCCCCGCTCCCGCCAGGACGCCTGGGTCGTCGGGGGGACGTTCCGCGTCGTGGACCGCGACGGCCGCGAGGTCGCCGTCGAGGGCGGTCGGTTGGGCGGCGCGGGTGACCCGATCCCGCTCCCCTGCCCGCGCGAGCGCACGGACGAACTCGCGGTGGTACGCCGGTTCCTCGCGCGATCGCGCCCCACGAACGTCGACGCCGAGGTCGCCCCGAGCGAGCCCGTGGACGGCGGCGCGGCGCTCCACCGCCTCATCGGCGCGTTGCGCGCCGCCGACGCCGAGGACTAGGCGCCCGCGACCGGCGTGACGCCGGGAACCGCGGGGAGTTCCACCGCGACCGCGACCGATTCCTTCGGCCAGGGTTCGTCGGCGGAGCGCTCCGCGTACTTGTCGGCGAGGAGCCTGCGGGCGCGCCGGTCCTCCTCGGCGTCCTCGACGATGCGCGCCGTCGCCACGAAGTCGCGGTCGCCGATGCGCAGGCCGACGGTCGGCCGTTCCCGGAGATCACGCAGCCAGTCGCTCCGGTCGCCGTTGGACGCGAGCAGGTAGACGCGGCCGCCGTCGAGGGCGAACCAGATCTCCGTCGTGTGGGCCCGGTGCGTGCGGCGCCCGGTCGTGGTGAGCGAACAGTGGTCGAGACCCGCCGCCGCGGCGAGTTCCATCACCGCACGGCCCACGCGACGAGGCCGGCCATCACGATCACCGCGGCGAGGAGGTAGAGGAGGTCACCCCGCTTGACCTTCCCCGGACGCATCGCGTTGAACCCCACGGGTCAGGCCCCGGCGCCGCGCTCCAGGCGTCCGATGCTCTCCCGCAACGATGCGAGGACCGAGGATTCGTCCACCGTGAAGGCCGGCGCGAGGTCCGCCAGCTTCTCGAGGGCCGACTCCAGGCGGTTCCCCGCGGCCTCCGCGTCGCGGAGGGCCTCCACCAGCACGACGGCGTAGTCCGTCTGCAGGGGCTTGCCGTCCCAGGGGCAGACGCCGCCGCCCTCGAGGACCTGCTCGGCGAGGAACTCCCGTCCGCACCGACGACACGTTCCCTTGATCTTCACGCGCTCTCCTTCTCGGTCACGAGTTCCACGAGCCGATCCGCGAGGGCGAACGGATCGACGGGCTTGACGAACCAGGCGTCCGCCCCCGACCACCGCGCGAGCCACGTGTCGTGGCGACGGTCGAGGAGGATCACGATGACCCCCGGGTAGGGCTCCGCGGCACCGCGGAGGTCCCGCGCGAGCGCGAACCCGCCGGCCGGCGACGCGATCTCGTCGGTCACCACGACGTCGGGGCGTTCCCGCATCGCCAGCGCTGCGCCCCGCTGCCCGTCCGGGGCCTCGAGGAACCGGATCTCCGTCCCGAGACGCCGCTCGAGGCTCCGGGTGGCGAGGCGCATGACGTCCCGCGTGGCGGGGTCGGCGGCGACGAGGAGGACCTCCACGGGGCGCATCGTAGCAACGCGTCCCGACCCGCGGGCTACGCGCGGGCGGGGACCTGCCAGGTGTCGCCGGAGCGCAGGAGCTTCTCCAGCGTGCCCGCGCCGAGGCGCTCGGTCGTCTGCTCGATCTGCGCGAGCATCGCCTCGCCGTAGACCGCGCGCTCCACGTCGCGGAACACGCCGATGCACGTCGGCTGGGTCGGACCGGCCGAGAGGTTGGCGAGCGAGAAGGCGAGCGAGGGGTCGCCGGCCGCGTCGTGCACGACGATGCGGTCGCTCTCCACGTCGGCGACATCGGCGATCACGAAGCGTCCGTTCGCTCCGACGGCGACGCAGCGCGTTCCCTCATCGAAGATCACCGGCTGACCGTGCTCGAGCCGGATCTGGTTGTGCGTGCCCTGCGGCTTCTCGCGGAGCAGGTCGAACGCGCCGTCGTTGAAGACGTTGCAGTTCTGGTAGATCTCGACGAAGGCGGCCCCTCGGTGCGCGGCGGCCCGGCGCAGGACCTCGGTCAGGTGCTGGCGGTCGTTGTCCATCGAGCGCGCGACGAACGTCGCCTCGGCGCCCAGCGCGAGGGCCACGGGGTTGAAGGGGTGGTCCACCGACCCGAACGGCGTGGACTTGGTGACCTTGCCCTCCTCGCTCGTCGGCGAGTACTGACCCTTCGTGAGGCCGTAGATCTGGTTGTTGAACAGCAGGATCTTCAGGTTCACGTTGCGCCGCAGCGCGTGGATCAGGTGGTTGCCGCCGATCGAGAGGCCGTCCCCGTCGCCCGTGACCACCCAGATCGACAGGTCGGGGCGGGCGGCGGCCACGCCGGTCGCGAGCGCCGGAGCGCGCCCGTGCACGCCGTGCATGCCGTACGTGTCGACGTAGTAGGTGAACCGACCCGAGCACCCGATGCCCGAGACGAAGACCGTGTCGTCGGGGTCCACGCCCAGCTCGGGCAGGAACGACTGGACCGTCGAGAGGATCGCGTAGTCCCCGCAGCCGGGGCACCAGCGGACCTCGCGGTCGCTCGTGAAGTCCTTCTTCGTGAGCGTCGCCGCGCCGTTGCCGTCCGTCGTCATGCCATCGCCTCCCGGATCGCCGCCTCCATCTCCTCCGCGAAGATGGGCTGGCCCTGGACCTTGGTGTAGGAACGCACGTCCACGAGGTAGCGCGCCCGCAGCAGCATCGCGAGCTGGCCGGCGTTGAGCTCGGGGACGAGCACGCGGTCGTAGCGCGCGAGCACCTCGCCGGTGTTCCGCGGGAACGGGTTGAGGTGGACGAGGTGGGCGGTCGCGACCGTCCCACCGGCGTCGCGCACGCGGCGCGCGCCGGCGCGGATCACGCCGTAGGTCGACCCCCAGCCGAGCACGAGCGTCCGCGCGTCGCCGCTCGGATCGTCGACCTCGAGCGGCGCGATGTCGTCGGCGATGCCGTCGATCTTGTTCGCGCGCAGGTGCGTCATCCGCTCGTGGTTCACGGGGTCGTAGCTGATGTCGCCGGAACCGTCCTCCTTCTCGAGGCCGCCGATGCGGTGGCGCAGGCCCTTCGTGCCCGGCACCGCCCACGGACGCGCGAGGCGTTCGTCGCGGAGGTACGGCATGAACTCCTGGCCCGCGTTCGGCCCGCTCGCGAAGGCCGGGTCGATCGTCGGCAGGTCGGCGACCTCGGGGATCCGCCACGGCTCGGAGGAGTTCCCGAGGAACGTGTCGGACAGCAGCATCACGGGCGTGCGGTAGCGCACGGCGATGCGGCAGGCCTCGAGCGCGGCGTCGAAGCAGTGCGACGGCGACTGCGGCGCGACGACCGGCATCGGCGAATCGCCGTGGCGGCCGAACATCGCCACGAGCAGGTCCGACTGCTCGGTCTTCGTCGGCATGCCGGTCGAGGGTCCCGCGCGCATCACGTCCACGATGACCATCGGCAGCTCCATGATCACGGCGAGGCCGAGGGTCTCGGCCTTGAGGTCCAGGCCCGTACCGCTCGTGCCCGTCACCGCGAGATCGCCCGCGAAGGCCGCGCCGAGCGCGACGTTGGCGGCGGCGATCTCGTCCTCGGCCTGGAGCGTGCGCACGCCGAAGTTCTTGAGGCGCGAGAGCTCGTGGAGGAGCTCCGAGGCCGGCGTGATCGGGTAGCTCGCGTAGAAGAGGTTGAGGCTCGCGCGCTCCGCGGCGGCGACGAGGCCCCACGCCAGAGCGGTCGCGCCCGAGATGTTGCGGTAGAGGCCGGGTGCGGTCTCCGCGGGCTTGACGACGTAGGACGTCGCGATCATCTCGGTCGTCTCGCCGAAGTTGTAGCCGGCCTTGAACGCCGCGACGTTGGCGCCGAGGACCTCGGCCTTCTTCCCGAACTTCGTCTCGAGCCACTGGAGCGTCACGTCGACCGGGCGCCCGTACATCCACGACAGCAGGCCGAGCGCGAACATGTTCTTCGAGCGCTCGGCCTCCTTGCGCGAGACGCCGAGCTCCTCGACGGCACGCACGGTGATCGAGGTCATCGGCACCTTGTAGACGGTGTAGCCGTCGAGGGTGCCGTCGGTGAGCGGGTCGCTCGTGTAGCCGGCCTTCTCGAGGTTCCGCTGCACGAACGCGTCCTCGTTCACGATGATCGTGCCGCCCTTGAGGACGGACTTGAGTTCCGCCTTGAGCGCGGCCGGGTTCATCGCGACGAGCACGTCGGGGTGATCGCCCGGCGTGAGGATGTCGCGCGAGGAGAACTGGATCTGGAACGCCGAGACCCCGGCGACGGTCCCGGCGGGGGCGCGGATCTCGGCCGGGAAGTCCGGGAGGGTCGCGAGGTCGTTGCCGAGGACCGCGGTCGCGCTCGTGAAGCGGTCGCCGGTCAGCTGCATCCCGTCGCCGGAGTCACCGGCGAAACGGATGACGACGCGTTCCTTCTCCTGGACCGCCTTGGGCATGGCCGTAGCGTACCGCGTGTCGCGGCGCCGACCGGGGCTAGAGTGGGCCTCATTCCGGAGGAGGCCACCGTGCAGATGCGACGCCTGGGGTCCGCGGGACCCGACCTGTCCGCGATCGGCTTCGGCGCCTGGGAGGCCGGCGGCGGCGCCGAGTGGGGCGCGTCGCCCCCCGAGGAAACCGTGGTCGCGGCCATCGCGGCGGTCTTCGAGACCGGGATCGGCTGGATCGACACCGCCGAGGTGTACGGCCGTGGTCGTTCCGAGGAACTGGTCGCCCGGGCGGTGGCCGGCCGCCGCGACGAGGTGCTCATCGCCACGAAGGTCGCGCCGTCGCCCCCGGGGAGCGGGTTCCGCGCCGAGGACGTCCGGCGCGCCTGCGAGGCGAGCCTGCGGCGCCTGGGGACCGACCGCATCGACCTCTACCAACTGCACTGGCCCGACGAGCAGATCCCCGTCGAGGAACCCTGGTCCGCGATGGCCGCGACCACGGTTTCCTCGGGGGGCGACGCGCCCCACTCGGCGCCGCCGCCGGCCTCCCAGGCGCCGAAGCCGATCGCGGACAGGTCGGGTCCCGCGG
>JBJTHT010000018.1:0-5737 GCA_046094605.1 Actinomycetota bacterium
TCTGGCGGGAGATGCTCCAGCACTCCCCGATCTGGGGAACCTTCCTCGGGATCGAGGTGGACGATGGCGCCCTCGACGACATCTCCGACGACGCCCGCATCGCCGAACGCGAGCGCTGGGAGCGCGCGGCCTGGGCGGCGGCCGCGATCGGCGACGACGACCTCTCGGTGGATGCGCGCATCACGCGCGACCTGATCCGCGTCGGCGCGTCGATCGCGATCGAGAAGGACGACCGCCGCATGGACCTCGTCGGCGCGGTGGATCACATGGACGGCGTCCAGACGCTCCTGCCGCAGCTCGCCGCGTTCCAGGATGCCTCGACGCCGGAGAAGTTCGCGAAGCTGCTCCGACGCCTCGAGGCGTTCCCGGCGTTCATGGAGAACCACCTCGCGCGCGTGCGTGAGGCGCAGTCGCGCGGCATCACCGCGTCGCGCATCTCCGTGGAACGGCTCATCGCGCAGCTGGAAGGGCTCGTCGCGATCCCCGCCGAGTCCTCGCCGATCGCCACGGCCGCGCAGGTCGCCGGCGACGCCGAGCGCGTGCGGGTCGTCGAGGCGGTCAGGGAGCACGTGGACCCGCAGATCCGTCGCTACCTCGAGCTCGTCTCCGGGCCGTACCGCGGGCAGTGCCGCGAGGTCCCCGGCCTCGTGTCGCTCCCCGACGGTGGTGCGCTCTACGCCACCGCGGTTCGCGCGTGGACCGGGCTCGCGCTCGACCCGAAGGAACTGCACGAGATCGGGCTCGAGGAATGGGCCTCGATCCAGGAGGAGATGCGCACGATCTCGCGGGAGCTGGGCCACGGCGGCGACATCGATGCGCTGCGCGCAGCGGCGGAGTCCGACCCGTCCAACGTCGCCGCGACGAAGGATGCGCTCATCGCGCGCATCCGTGAGGACATCGACCGGGCGCAGGCGGCCGCGGGGAAGGTCTTCGGACGGTTCCCGAAGGCGCCCTGCGACGTCAAGCCCGTCGAGGAGTTCAAGGAGAAGGACGCGCCCGCCGCGTACTACTTCACGCCCTCGATGGACGGGTCACGACCCGGGACCTACTACGTGAACACCTACGAGCTGCCGTCGCGGTTCCTGCACGCGCTCGCGGCCGTGACGTACCACGAGGCGATCCCGGGCCACCACTTCCAGCTCGCGCTCCAGCAGGAACTCGACATCCCCGACCTGCGTCGCCACGCCGCGCACATCGGCGGGAACGCCTTCGCGGAGGGCTGGGGCCTGTACTCCGAGCGCCTCGCCGATGAACTCGGGCTCTACCGCAACCCCCTCGAGCGGTTCGGGATGCTCCAGGGGCAGGCGCACCGCGCGGCGCGCCTCGTCGTCGACACGGGCATCCACGCGTTCGGGTGGGACCGCGACCGCGGCGTCGCGTTCATGGAGGAGATCGGTCTGCCGCGGGTGGACGCCGAGATCGAGACCGATCGCTACATCGCGTGGCCCGGCCAGGCCCTCTGCTACAAGGTCGGCCAGCGCGCGATCCAGCGCACGCGGACGGCGATCGAGGCGCGCGATGGCGATCGCTTCGACATCGTGGCGTTCCACGACCACGCGATCGGGCACGGGGAACTGGCGCTGCCGGTGTTCGAGGCGGAGATGCCGCGCTGGGTGAAGCCGAAGGCCTGAGCGCGGACTAGTTCGCCGTGTCGCCCTGCTCGTCGGCCGACGAGCCCTTCGCCTGGCCGGACGAGTGGTCGAGGGTGGCGTTCGAGATCGCCTTCGCGAGTCCCTGCGGGAGGTCGCCCTTGTGGTCGGCGATCGCGATCTGCGCGACCTCGAGACCACGCGGTCCCGACCCGAGGTAGTCGGCGCCGGTCGCGACCTGCTGGCCCGGAGCGTCCGCGTCGGACGCGTCCTCCACGTCCTGCGCCTCGATCTCCTGCGACTGTTCGGTCTCGTCGGCGTCATCGTCCGACGAGGTGTGGACGTAGCCGCCGGCGAACGCGATGGAACCGCCGACCAGGAGGGTGACGCCCAACGCGATGGCGATGAGCTTCTTCATGGAGCGGAGTATGCGGGGCGGGGTCCGGGGCTGGCAAGCCCCGGACGCCGCCCCGGCGTTGCGATCGTGTGGCGGCTCAGCCGACCGTGAGCGTGATCGGCACCGCGGCGAGGGCCTTCGAGACGGGGCAGCCCTCCTTGGCGGCCTGCGCCGCAGCCTCGAAGCCCGCGGCGTCGAGACCCGGGACGTCGCCCTTCACGTGGAGGCGGATCGCCGTGATGCCCTGGCCGGGCTGGAAGTCGACCTCGGCCGAGGCCTCCAACGTGGTGGGCGGGGTCCCCGCCTTCGAGAGACCGCTCGAGAGCGCCATGCAGTAGCAGGACGCGTGCGCGGCGGCGATCAGTTCCTCGGGACTGGTCTTCCCGTTCGGTTCCTCGGAACGCGCCGGCCACGACACGTCGTACGTGCCGATGCCGCTGGATGCGAACGTGGTCTTGCCGGAGCCCTCGAGGAGGCTCCCCTGCCAGACGGTGCTGGCCGTGCGGGTGGTCGCCATGTCGTCCCCCTGTCGCGTGGTGGGTGGGGGGCGAGGCTAACAGCGGGCCTCAGCCCGCGACGAAGCTCGCGGCGCGGGCGGTCTCGAGGCACGAGCGTGCCTCGGCGCCGCTCATGACGCCGTGACGCAGGAGCAGATCGAACTCGTCGCGCAGCGTCGTGCCGAGCAGGTAGGGCCCGTCGGTGTTGATCGTGTAGCGGACGCCCGCGTCGCGGAACCGGTCGATCACCTGGCCGAAGCCCTCGAGGTCGTCCACCGCATGGGTCCGCAGGTTCGACGTCGGACAGAGTTCGAGGACGATGTCGCGCTCGACCAACTTGCGCATCGCCTCCTCGCTCTGCGCGGCGGCGATGCCGTGGCCGATGCGGCTCGGCGCGAGGCGGTCGATGACCGCGATCACACCCTCGGCGCCGGTGTGCGCGGTCTCGCCGGTGTGGATCGTCGTGCCGAGGCCGGCGTGGCGTGCGCGCGCGAAGAGGTCGGCGTACGCCTCGACCTCGTCGCCGAGTTCGCGCGTGTGCTGTTCCGGGCCGGCGAGGTCGATGCCGACGACGCCGCGTCCCGCGTAGCGCTCGGCCTTGCGGGCGAGGATCTCGTTCAGCCCGACGTCGAACTCGCGCGCGAGGCAGAAGATGAGACCCGCCGTGATGCCGTACGCGAGCGAGGCGCGTTCCATGCCGCGGATCGCCGCGGCGATGATGTGGTCGAGGTCGCGTTCGCCCCCGAGGTTGCGCTTCATCGGGTTGAAGCGCAGTTCGATGTGCGACACGCGCGAGGAGCGGTACTCCTTGCCCATGATCTCGTAGACGGAGAGCTCGATCGCGGCCGGAGAACTCTGGATCTTCTCCGTCCACTCGTGCATGATCGCGACGTAGTCGTCGAGCGATTTCACGCGGTCCGGGTCCGCCGTGATGAGGTCGCAGAACTCCCAGTAGTCCTTCACGGGGAGCTTGAACCCGTGGTCCTGCGCGATCTGCCAGAGGATGTGCGGGGCGACGGCGCCGCCGACGTGGATGTGGAGGTCGACGAGGTCCGTGGTCGTCCCGAGCATGCTCGACATCCCGTGAGCATCCCCGGCGCGACGCCGGAGGGTCAACCGACGATCAGGGGCCCGGCAGGGGCGCCATGTCGGGGGACGGCCAGGGTGCCCAGCCGCAGGCGCCGCATCCCCACCCGGGGGAGTCGGGGCCGATCATGCACCCGCCGATGATGACGTCGCCTCGGCGCTCCTCCTCGACGGTCTCGGGCCCCGGCATGCCGTAGGCGATCGGGACGATCCGGGTGGAACCGCATTCCGGGCAGCGCCGCGGCTTAGGCAACGTCCTCGACCCCCTCGACGATGCGGCACATGTCGAGCGCCTCGAGCTGACGGAACAGCGTCTCGAAGCGACAGGTCCCGAGGTCGAGTTCGACGCCGGTCAGGACGAGGGCGCGTCGCGCCATCTCGTTGCGGAACTCGCGGCGCGTGAAGTCGTGCCACTGGTCGAGGCGGACCCGGTCGAAGAGCTCGGCCCAACTCGGCGCGCGGTCCAGGCACCCATCGGGCCAGATGATGGCCTTGGCCTCCCCGACCATCGCTTCCAGGTCGTCCACGCGTTCCATCGGCTTCATCGCGCCACCGTGCCATCGGGGTGCGACACCGGTCGTTCCCGCACCTGCAGCGACCGGAGTGCCGACCACACCGCCAGGTAGACGTCGTGGCGTCGCCGGCCCTGCCGCGCCGTGACGGCGTCCTTGAAGTTGGCGTAGTCGATGCCCTCGGCCTCCGAGCGCAGGAACCCCGCCCACACGTCGCGGTCCACGATCACCCGGAACGGGTAGTCGCTCCCCGCGGTCTCGATGATGTCGGCGTCGGAACCGGTCGAGGCGAGGAACGCCTCGAGGTCCTCGCGGACGCGTGCACGCACCATCGCCCGGCCCTCCCGCGAGAGGACCGTGGAATAGAACCCGTGCGTCGTCATCACCCACATGGTCCCGTTGTATCCGGGACCTCTGACACCCGCCTCATTCCGACGGGATCCCTACGGTGGGGGCATGGACACCAAGCGCATCGCCTCACTGCTCCTGCCCCTCGCCCTGGTCGCCGCCGCCTGCTCGGGCGGCGAGGAACCTGCCCCCTCCCCGACCCCCGCGGGCGGCCCCGTGCTCATGGCGAACCCGCCGAGCGTTGCCGGGGTCGCGGCCTGCACCGCGACCGAATCGCCGAACGGGCGCGCGACCGTTTTCGCCGTGGTCGACGTCTGCGATCCCGGGTTCGGCGCGGGCCACCTGTTCGTCACCACTGCCGGGTCGTTCCTGCTCGACGACCAGACCGCCTGGCCTGCGATGGTGGCCGCCTTCGACGTGGCCGATGCGAGCGAGGCCGCGGCGGACCTCTCCCTCGCGTGGGCCGCGTACCAGATGCGCCGAGACCTCATCGATGCGACGTCGCTCGGGTGGAACGCCGATGGGACCGCGTGGGGCTTCCTGCTGCCGACGAGCGGCGGCGAGGAGGACGGCGTGGACGTCGTCACCCCGTACGACGCGCGCTTCGCGATCGCCTTCGACGCCCAGGGGAACGCGACGGACGCCGCCTTCGTCGAGATGTGTCTACTCCCGGGTGACTGGCCGGGCTCGACGGTGACGGTGGACGCGCCGGCCTGCCCCACCGCGCCCTAACTCGCTGTGGTGGTCGCCGCGCGGATCTGCCGGGGCGCGTTCGACGAGACCGACACCCAGTAGATCGTCGCCTGGGTTCCGGGCGAGTCGCTGAACACCTGGATCCGTGCGTTGCCGCCCGATGCCGTCAACGGCGTCGGGATCGGGAACGTGAAGGTCTGCGTGACGGGGGGTGTCGCTGCGGAACCGGTCACGCTGAACAGCGACGTGATCGTTCCACCGCCGGTACAGGTGTCGGCGGTCTCGTCCCAGGACGTGCTGCAGACGCGGAAGGTCCCCGTGACGATCGCGTTGTTGTTCCCGCCGCCCTTGCGGACGGAGACGCTGACGGTGAGGCCGGTGATGTCGACGGTCCCGTAGTTCTCGAAGGTGAAGTAGAGGACGTTCTTGGTCGAGATACCGGTGATCAGGAGGGAACCCACGGTCGGTGAGCCGCCCGGGGCGAGTCGCGCGTCGGCGGCCCAGGAGGCCGACGTCGTGCTGACGGTCCGCTGGCCGCGCGCGGAGAGTTGCGCCGACGACGGCGTCGCGGTCGTGAGCAGTAGTGGGGGGGGGGGGCCGCGGGGGGGCGCCCGG
>JBJTHT010000019.1:0-5436 GCA_046094605.1 Actinomycetota bacterium
CCGGGTGAGCCAGTAGGCGGCCGCGCTCCCGATCCCGCCGAGGCCGATGACGGCGTGGCGGAACGAGGTGCGGGGCACTCAGGCCTCCGTCTCGTCGTGGCCGTAGTACTCGTAGGCCGACATCGCACGACCCGAGGTGGAGCGCCACTCGCGCTCGACGGTCGTGCGCTTGCCGAGCGCCATGGCCATCGCACGCACGTGCGCCTGCACCGACCCGCAGCACGAGCCGATGTAGCGGACGTCGGCCGCGGCGGCCGCCTTCGCGAAGGCCGCCATCTCGCCGCGCGCGAGCTGGAGGGGATCGAGCGCGAAGGGGAACCCGCCCGACGCGGTGAAGTCCATCGCCGACCCCGTCGTGCGGTACGCGACGGGCTGCGCCGCGACCGGGACGTCCACCGCGCCGCGCATCGCGACCGCGATCGGCAACTGCTGCTCGGGCCCGTTCAGGCAGTTCACGCCCACGATGTCGGCGCCGGCGTCCGCGAGCATGCGCGCGGCCTCCGCGGGCGCGTCGCCCTCGTAGGTGCGGAGCGGTTCCTTCTCGAAGGACAGCGTGACCATCACCGGCAGGCCCGTCGCACGGGCGCGTTCCACGAACAGGAGCGCCTCGCCGAGCCAGCTGAACGTCTCGCCGATCCAGAAGTCGGGTCCGCCCGCGTCGAGCTGGTTCTGGATCTGGCGGTCGAAGAGCGCGCGGACGTGGTCGGGGGACGCGGGGTCGGCGGGGTCGTAGGCCCACGTCAGGGAGAGGTTCCCCGCGACGAGCGCGTCGCCCTCGGCGGCGACCCGGCGCGCGAGCCCGACCGCCGTTCGATTGATCTCGTCGACCTTGCCCTCGAGGCCGACCGTCGCGAGTTTGTCGTCGCTCGCGTAGAAGGTCATCGTCTGCAGGACCTCGGCGCCCGCGCGCAGGAACTCGCGGTGCAGCGCCTCGAGGGCCTCGGGATGGTCGATGACGACCTCGGGCGTGAACGGACCGGCCTGGACGTAGCCGCGCTTCTCGAGTTCCAACAGGTACCCGCCGTCGCCGAGCACCGGGCCGTCGGCCAGCCGCTCCAGGATCCCCTTGCCCATCCCGTCCTCCTCCGTCGCGCCGTCGCGGGTCTCGGGTCGCGGGGGACGATACGGCCCGCGCGGCCCGCGCGCTAACCTGCCCCGGTCGAACGGAGGGACGCGATGGGTCGACTGCTCGGCAAGCGCGTGGCGGTGCTCGTGGATGAGGGGTTCGAGGACCTCGAGTTCTGGGTGACCGTGATGCGCCTGCGCGAGGAGGGCGCGACCGTCGCGATCGCGGGGACGAAGCCCGGCGTCGAGGTGGAGGGCAAGAACGCGCTCGTGGCCACGCCCGACACCGACGTGGCGGCGCTCGACGCCGCGTCGCTCGACGCGCTCGTCGTCCCCGGCGGCTGGGCGCCCGACAAGCTGCGCCGCTCCGCCGCCGTCCTCGACCTCGTGCGAGCCGTGCACGCGCGCGGCGCGATCGTCGGGATGATCTGCCACGCGGGCTGGGTCGGCGTCTCCGCCGACATCGTGCGCGGCTCGCGGGCCACCGGGAGCCTCGGCATCAAGGACGACCTCGTCAACGCCGGCGCGACCTGGGTGGACGAGCCGGCGTTCCGTGACGGGAACCTCGTGTGGGGCCGCGTCGTCGAGGACATCCCCGCGTGGTGCGCCGTGCTCGTCGAGGCGATCGAGCGGGGCTGAATCCGGGCCTGCGCCGGCCCCCGCACTAGGCTCTGCCACCGGGAGGGACCGTGGACGGTCTGCAGATGCGCGCGGAGATGGCGGAGCAGCCGCGCGTCCTCGCCGACCTCGCCGCGCGACGCGCGTCCATCGTCGCGTCGATCCGCGCCGCGGTCCCGGACGATCTCGCCGGCATCGTGCTGATCGGTCGCGGTTCCTCGGACAACGCCGCGATCTTCGCGCGCTACGCCTTCGAGATCGCCCGCGGGCGGCCCGTGGCCCTCGCCGCGCCGAGCCTCCACACGCTCTACGGGGCGCGCAGCGACTACCGCGGCTACCTCGCGATCGCGGTGAGCCAGTCGGGACGCACCCCCGAGATCGTCTCGGTCCTCGAGGCCGCGGCGCGGGCGGGCGCGACGACGGTCGCGATCCCCGCGGAGGCGCTCGGCGCGCCGCCGTGGGGCGACGCCGACTGGGACCGCCTGCCGGGCGTCGTCGGCGAGGTCGTCGCCCACGACGCCCCCGCGGATGCGTGCGCCGCGGCGATCGGCGATGCGCCGGGGCTCATCACCGTGGCGCGCGGGTTCCTGTTCCCCGTCGCGCTCGAGGCGGCGCTCAAGCTGAAGGAGGCCGCGCTCCTGCTCGCGGAGGGCTATTCCGCCGCCGACCTGCTGCACGGTCCGGTCGCGGTGGTCGAGCACGGGTTCCCGGTGCTCGCGTTCGTGGCCGACGGGCCGGCGCGCGCGTCGATGGAGGACCTCGTCCGCGATCTGCGCGGACGAGGCGCGCGGACCTCGGTGGTCGGACCCGCGGGCGCGGACCTCCCGGTCCCCGGTGGACTCGCCGAGGGACTCGCGACGATCCCCGCCGCCGTGCGGGCGCAGCAGGTCGCGCGGTCGCTCGCGCTGGTGCGCGGCCTCGACCCCGACGCGCCGCGCGGTCTCTCGAAGGTGACGATGACGCGGTGACGACGGCCGAACGCACCGTGACGATCGCGAGCGAGGTCGGACTCCACGCGCGTCCCGCGGCGCTCTTCGTGAAGGCCGCGACGGAGACGGGCCTCGCGGTGTCGATCCTGAAGGGCGAGGCCGTGGCCGACGCGCGCTCGCTCCTCTCGCTCCTCACGCTCGACGTGCGCCAGGGCGATGCGGTGACGCTCCGCGTCGAGGGGGACGGCGCGGAGGCGGCGGCCGCGTCGCTCGCCGCGTTCCTGGAGACGCTGTGAGGACGCTGCGCGGTCTGGCCGCGTCACCCGGCGTGGCGATCGGAGCGGCGTGGGTGATCGCGCCCGACGACGTGGCGCTCCCCGACCGTCCGTCGGGCGACGCCCAGGCCGAGACGAGCCGCCTCCACGCGGCGCTCGAGGGCGTGGCCGAGGACCTCGCGGCCCGCGCGGCGACCGCGACCGACGAGGAGACGCGCGCGATCCTCGAGGCGATCGCGGCGATGGCGTCCGATCCGGAACTGCGACGCCGCGCCGACCAGCTCATCGACCGGGGAACCGCGGCCGCGCGCGCCGTGGTGACCGCGGCCGACGGGTTCGCGTCGGTCCTCGCGGCGAGCGGCAACGACTACCTGGCGGCGCGCGCGGCCGACGTCAGCGACGTCGGCCGCGCCGCCGCCCGACGCATCCTCGGCATCGTCGGCCCGGACCTGCGCGCGGTCCCCGACGGCGCGATCGTCGTGGCGCGCGAGCTCTCCCCGAGCGACGTCGCGTCCCTGGACCTCGCGAAGGTGCGCGGCGTCGTCACCGAGGGCGGCGGCACGACGAGCCACGCGGCGATCGTCGCGCGCGCGAACGGCCTCGCCGCCGTCGTCGGCGTCGCCGACGTCCTCGCGGGCCTCGCGACGGGGACGCAGATCGCACTGGACGGCACGAGCGGCGAGGTGATCGTGGATCCCGATGCGGCGACGGCCGGTTCCTTCGAGGACCGCGCCGACCGGGAACGGGCCGAGCGCGACCGCGCCGCGGCCGCGGCAGGGAGCGGCCCCGCGACGACCGCCGACGGCGTCGCGATCGAGGTCGCGGCCAACGTGGCGGGCGCCGAGGAACTGCGGGCCGCCGTGGCGCGCGGCGCGCAGGCGGTCGGGCTGCTGCGCACGGAACTCGTCTACCTCGACCGGCGCACGCCGCCGACCGAGGCGGAGCAGGCGGACCTGTTCCGCTCGCTCGCCGCGCTCACGCCGGGACGCATCGTCGTGCGCACGTTCGACTTCGGCGCGGACAAGCCGATCCCGTTCCTCGAGGTGCGGGCCGAGGCGAACCCCGCCCTCGGCGTCCGTGGGATCCGCCTCGCGCGCGAGCACCCCGATCTGCTCGACGCGCAGGTGCGCGCGGTGTGCGCGGTCGCGCGCGAGACCGGCCATCCCTTCGCGGTGATGGCGCCGATGCTGTCGACGGTCGAGGAGGCCGTCTGGTTCCGTTCGCGCGTCGAGGCGGCCGGCGGCGGCGTCGAGGTCGGTGCGATGGTCGAGGTCCCGTCCGCGGTGCTCATGGCGCGCGACCTCGCGACGCAGCTCGACTTCCTCTCGATCGGGACGAACGACCTGACGCAGTACCTCCACGCCGCCGACCGCGAGGAACCGCGCCTCGGCGCGCTCCAGGACCCCTTCGACCCCGCGGTCCTGCGCGCGGTCGGCATCGTGTGCGACGGCGCCCGCGGGCGCGCGTGGGTCGGCGTGTGCGGCGAGGCCGCCGGCGATCCGACGTGGGCCGCGGTCGCCGTGGGCCTCGGCGTCCGGGAACTCTCGATGAGCGCGGCGCGGATCCCCGGCGTGCGCGCGATGCTCCGCGCGACGGACCTCCCCGCCTGCGAGGGCGCGGCGGTGGCCGCGCGCGAGGGCGTGGACGCGGCCGACGCGCGCGGGCGCGCGGCCACCGCCCTCGGCCGGTAGTCCGTCCGGTCGGCCGCTAGGCCGCGAAGACCTCGACGCCGCCGACGAGCGTCCGGCGCACCTCGAGCGCGTCGTCGAGCACGACGACGTCCGCGGCCATCCCCGGCACGATGTCACCGACGTCGTCCCGGCGCGCCGCGCGCGCCGGGACGCGGGTCGCCGCGCCGATCGCATCGGCCGTCGGCACGCCGAGCCCGACGAGGTTGCGCACCGCCCGGTCCATCGTGAGCGCGCTCCCCGCGAGCGTGCCGTCCGCGAGCCGCGCCGCACCGTCGGTGACGGTGATGCGCCGGTCACCGATCACCCACTCGCCGTCGCCGAGACCGGCGGCCTGCACGGCGTCGGTGACGATCGCGAACCGCCCCGCGGCAGCGCGCCACGCGAGCATCGTCGCCTCGGCGGACACGTGCCACCCGTCCACGATGAGCGACACCGTGACGTCGTCGCGCACGAGCGACGCGCCGATCAGGCCCGGGTCGCGTGCGGAGAACGGGCGCTGCGCGTTGTAGAGGTGGGTGACGATGCGCGCGCCGCGGTCGAACGCCGCGTGCGCCGTCGGCGCGTCCGCATCGCTGTGGCCCACGGCCACCGTGATGCCGCGCGCGACGAGGAGCGAGACGAGGTCGAGGCCGCCCGGTTCCTCGGGCGCGACGGTCACGTGCGTCACGGGACCGAGCGCGAGGAGCCGCTCGAGGAACGCGACGTCCGGCGTCGCCACGTAGCGCGGGTCATGCGCGCCGTAGCGTTTCGGCGAGAGGAACGGTCCCTCGAGGTGCGCGCCGAGGATGCGGGGACCCGCGCCGGCCCACGCGGCGGCGGTCGCCGCGAGGGCCGGCGCGGAAGCCGCCGCGGGCCTCG
>JBJTHT010000020.1:0-3351 GCA_046094605.1 Actinomycetota bacterium
CGCGCGCGCCGCCCCCCCCCGCGGCGCGCCCCCCCCCGCCCGGCCCCCCGCGGCGGATCGGCACCTGACCGCCGCTCGAGAGGATCGCGCGCAGGACGGGGTTGCGGAAGTACTCGGCCGCGATGAGAAAGGTCGTCGGCCGGCGCCGCCGCGCCGCCGTGACCGTCGCGAGGACCATGCCGTCGAGGGAACTGACGTGGTTGCTCGCCAGGAGCGCAGCGCCGGTCGTCGGCACGTGCTCGACGCCGACCACCCGCATCCGGAACCCGAGGCGGAAGGCGATCCGGAGCACGCCCGTCCAGAACCGCCAGGTGGCGCCGAGGCGGTCCCGACCGGGCATCGTCGGATGCTATCCCGCCGCCCCGGGACGGGGCGCTCCTATACTCCGCCGCGTGCGCGCACTCCAGCCACCGGCCGAGGCCCGACGCGACGCGTTCCTCGCCGACCTGCGCGACCTCGTCGACATCGACTCGGGGAGCCACTCGCCCGCCGGCGTGAACGCGGTCGTCGATCGGCTGGAGGCGCGGTTCCGCGCCGGCGGCTGGACGAGCGAGCGCACCGCCAACCCGGGGACGCCCTACGGGGACCTGCTCGTCTCGACGCTCGACGGCGGCGCCGGGACCCGCATCCTCGTCATCGGCCACACCGACACCGTCTTCGACGACGGCACCGTCGCGGAACGTCCCTTCACGATCACGGGCGATCGCGCGACGGGCCCCGGCGTGAACGACATGAAGGGCGGCGTGCTGCTCGCGATGCACGCGATCGAGACGCTCGTCGAGACGGGCACGCCGTTCGGTCGCATCACCTTCGTGTGCAACCCGGATGAGGAGGTCGGTTCCCCGTCCTCCCACGACGTCATCGCGCGCCTCGCCGAGGACACCGACGTCGCGCTCGTGTTCGAGGCCGCGCGCGAGGACGGTTCCTGCGTCTCCGCTCGCAAGGGCGTGAGCGACTTCGAGGTCGACGTGATCGGTCGCGCGGCGCACGCCGGCGTGGAACCGGAACGCGGACGCAGCGCCATCGTCGAGGCCGCGCACCGCGCGATCGCGCTCCACGGGCTGAACGGACGCTGGCCGGGTGTGACGGTGAACGTCGGGACGGTGTCCGGTGGGACGCGGCCCAACGTCGTCCCCGCGGAGGCGCGCATGGTCATCGACCTCCGGTCCCCGACCGCCGAGGTCCAGCGCGAGGCGGAGGACGCGATCGAAGAGGTCCTGCGCACGACGGTGGACCCCGACGTGCGGATCGAGTTCGTGCGGCGCACGTGGCACCGGCCGATGGAGAAGAACGAGGGGGTCGCCCGCCTCGCCGACCTCGCGCGCGACGTCGCCGCCGACCTCGGGTTCGCCCACCGCGACGCCGCGACGGGTGGCGGGTCCGATGCGTGCACGACCGCGGCGATGGGGGTGCCGACGCTCGACGGACTCGGCCCCGTCGGCGGGGATCCGCACTCGGTCAAGGAATGGATGGACGTGCCGAGCGTGCCGTCGCGCATCGCGCTCGCCGCCGGGCTCATCGCCCGCGCGGGCGAGGCCGTCACTCGCGCGTCGTGACCTTCGTCGCCCGGGTGTAGACCCCGGGCACGCGCCCCGCGGCCCGGGCGAGTCCCCAGGCGAGGAGCTGCACCGGGACGATCGCGGCCGCGGAGACGAGGGCGCGATCCAGGTAGCCCGTCGCGATCGCCTCAGCACCCTTCGGCGCTTCACCGTCCGGGGTGATGACGAGCACGCCTGCTCCGGATTCGACGAGGTCGTCGGCGAGGCCGAGGTCGAGGCGGCGGGTCTCGGGTTCCGTGGCGAACACGACCGCCGCCATGCCGGGTCCGGCGAGTTCGAGCGGACCGTGGCGGAACGCACCCGACTCGATGGACTCGGCCATCACGCCGCACTCCTTGAGGAGCAGCGCGCTCATCTCGGCGGCAGCGCGCGCGGGGCCGCGACCGAGCGCGACGGTGACGCCGCGACCCGCGTGCCACGTGCGCAGGCGTTCCGCGGTGGTCTCCGGCTCCTCGAGGAGGCGTTCCTGCGCGAGCGCGGCGCCTTCGACCGCGGTGCGCGTGCGATCGATCGCTGTCGCCACGCCGTCACCGGCGAGGAGGCGCGCGAGCCCCGAGAGCGTCGCCATCGCCGCGGAGAACGTGACGGTGGACGGACCGCTCTCCGGACCGGCGGCGGTGTCGAGGCGTACGTCGGCCGCGGCGGCGAGGTCGCTCTGCGTACCGTTCGTGACCGACACGAGGAACGGACGACGACGCTGCTTGTCCACCTCGTGCGCGAGCTTGACGATCTCCGCGCTCTCGCCCGACTGGCTCACGATCACGAGGAGCGTCTCGGGTCCGAGGATCGCGCGGCGGAAGTGGAGGAGTTCCGCGGAGTCCACGAGGAGCGCTGGCACGCCGCGGCCCGCGAGGTCGTTCACGGCGGGGTAGCAGGCGTCGTACGAGCTCCCCATGCCGGTGAACACGATGGTGCGGGCCGTCGCGGCGCGTTCCCGGATCGCCTCGAGGCCGTCGCGGTCCGCGACGAACCGCGCCGCGGCCCGACGGAGCGCCGCGGGTTGACCGCAGATCTCGCCGAGGAACGCGTCGGGGGCGCCGTGGAGCGACTGCACGGGACGAGTGTAGCGACGGGACGCGCCCCTACACTCGCTCCGTGGAACCGGTGAGCGTCTACGACGCGGTCGGCGGGATGCCCTTCTTCGAGCGCCTCGTGGACCGCTTCTACGAGGGCGTCGCCGGGGACGACGTCCTCCTGCCCATGTACCCGGAACCGCACGACCTCTCGGGGGCCCGGCACCGCCTGACGCTCTTCCTCGCGCAGTACTGGGGCGGGCCGACGACCTACGCCGAGGAACGGGGGCACCCGCGTCTGCGGATGCGTCACGCGGCGTTCCCGATCGGCTCGCTCGCGCGCGATCGCTGGCTCCTGCACATGACCGCGGCGGTCGAATCGCTTGCGCCGCAGGACGACGTGCGCGCGGCGCTCCTCGACTACTTCGGGATGGCCGCCGAATCCATGCGGATGCTCGACTGACCTCCACGACCGGGAGGTGTGGGGCGCAGGGGCGGCGGGAACCGACGGGCTGGAGGTGATGCCCGTTGAAGAAGGTACTCCTCGCCATCCTCATCTCGACCCTCGGCGTCGTCGGTACGCTCGGCGTCGCGGTCGCGGATCCGGACGGCCCGCAGGGGCAGGGAGCGTCGAAGGTGACGGTCTGTCACGAGACCGGTTCCGACCATCACCCCTCCTCGACGCTGGAGGTCTCGGCGAACGGCGCGGACGCGCACGAGCGACACGGTGACGACCCCGGCTCGTGCCCGCCGGACGGTCACGACGATGACGATGACGG
>JBJTHT010000021.1:0-11169 GCA_046094605.1 Actinomycetota bacterium
CTCGGGCAGGTGGTCGTACTCGCCCTCGCAGAGCGCCTTGAACGACGCGATCGTCTCGTCGATCGGCACGTACTTGCCGGGGATGCCGGTGAACTGCTCCGCGACGAAGAACGGCTGCGAGAGGAACCGCTGGATCTTCCGCGCCCGGGAGACGATGACCTTGTCCTCCTCCGAGAGCTCGTCGATCCCGAGGATCGCGATGATGTCCTGCAGGTCCTTGTAGCGCTGGAGGATCTCCTGCACGCGACGTGCGGTGCGGTAGTGGTCCTCGCCCACGTACCGCGGGTCGAGGATGCGCGACGTGGAGTCGAGCGGGTCCACCGCGGGGTAGATGCCGAGCGAGGCGATGTCGCGCGAGAGCACCGTCGTGGCGTCGAGGTGCGCGAACGCCGCGTGCGGAGCCGGGTCGGTGATGTCGTCGGCCGGCACGTAGATCGCCTGCAGCGACGTGATCGATCGCCCACCGGCCGACGTGATGCGCTCCTGCAGGTCCCCCATCTCCCCGGCGAGGTTCGGCTGGTAGCCGACCGCCGAGGGCATGCGCCCGAGCAGCGTCGAGACCTCGGACCCCGCCTGCGTGAACCGGAAGATGTTGTCCACGAAGAGGAGCACGTCCAAGTGCTTCTCGTCGCGGAAGTACTCGGCCATCGTGAGCGCGGACAGGGCGACCCGCAGGCGCACGCCCGGGGGTTCGTCCATCTGGCCGAACACGAGCGCCGTCTTCTCGATGACGCCCGACTCGGTCATGTCGAGGAAGAGGTCGTTGCCCTCGCGGGTGCGCTCGCCGACACCGGCGAACACCGACACGCCGCCGTGCTGCTCGGCCTGGCGGCGGATCATCTCCTGGATGATCACCGTCTTGCCGACGCCGGCGCCGCCGAACATGCCGATCTTCCCACCCTGCACGTACGGCTCGAGGAGGTCGATGACCTTGATGCCGGTCTCGAGCATCACGCGCTTGGGCTCGAGGTCGGCGAAGGGCGGTGGGTCGCGGTGGATCGGCCAGTAGGTGTCGGGCTTGATCGACGATGCGGGCGCGTCGAGCGGCTCGCCCAGCACGTTGTAGACGTGCCCGAGCACACCCTCGCCCACCGGCACGAGGATCGGCGAGCCGGTGTTCTCGACGGGGGCGCCGCGCGTGAGGCCGTCGGTGGGCTTGAGCGCGATCGCCCGCACGAGGTTGTCACCGATGTGCGCCGCGACCTCGCACGTGATGCGGGTGCGCTCCCCGCCCAGTTCCACGTCCACCCGGAGCGCGGTGTTGATCTCAGGGAGCTCGGACGGCGGGAACTCGACGTCCACCACGGGCCCGATCACCCGGACCACCCGGCCCTGCGCGTGCGTCGTCTGTTCTGCCATCGTCATCCCTCCGCTTCCGCGGCGAGGGCCTCGGCCCCGCCGACGATCTCCATGATCTCCGTCGTGATCTCGTCCTGGCGCGCGCGGTTCGCCTGGCGCGTCAGGATCTTGATGAGCTCCTCCGCGTTGTCCGTCGCGGCCTTCATGGCGCGGCGGCGCGAGGCGTTCTCCGACGCGGCCGACTCCAGGAGCGCCGCGTAGATCTTCGTGATCAGGTACTGCGGGAGCAGCGCCTCGAGGATCTCGGCGGGCGCGGGCTCGAACAGGTACTCGGGGTGGACCGCCTTCGGGCCGCCCGACCCGGCGACCTCGCCCGGGGCGATCGGCAGGAACCGCTTCGCCGTGGATCGCAGCGTGAAGGCCGAGCGGAAGTCGGTGTAGGCGCAGTGGAGTTCGTCGATCGTCCCGTCGGCGAAGTCCTCGATCAGCGCGCGACCCACCTCCTCGGCGCGTTCGTAGGCCGGGACCTCGCTGAACCCCTGCCACTGGCGGCGCATCGGGACGCCACGGAACCGGAACGACCCCACGCCCTTCTTGCCGATCGCGTAGACGACGGGCTCGAGGCCGCGCGAGCGGACGTCGGCGAGGAGTCCCTCCGCCTCCTTGAGGACGTTGGCGTTGTAGGCGCCGGCCAGCCCGCGGTCGGACGTGCACACGAGCACCCCGACGCGGCGGACCTCGGTGCGCTCGCGCAGGAGCGGGTGGTCGAGCGCCCCGCCCGCGTAGCGGGCGAGGTCCTCCATCGCCGCCGAGAGCTGCATCGCGTACGGGCGGGCGGCTTCGACGCGCTGCTGCGCCTTGACGATCCGCGAACTCGCGATGAGTTCCATCGCCCGCGTGATCTTCTTCGTCGACTGGACCGAGCGGATCCGGCGACGGACGATGCGGAGCTTCGCACCCACTAGGAGGTCGTCGCCTCGCCCTCGGCCGAGGACATGCGGTCCCAGCCGACGTCGCGGCGGACCTCATCCTTGGGCGAACCCCCGACGATCTCCGAGCCCGTGGCGGCATCGGAGGGGACGAACGTCGCGGAGAAGGCCGCGATCGCGGCCTTGATCGCGGCCTCGGTCTCGTCCGAGAGGTCGCCCGACTCGCGGATCGCGGCGAGCGTCGCGGGGCTGCGGTCGTCGAGGTACTGGAGCAGGCCCGTGACGTAGCGCTTCGCGTCCTCGACCGGGTACGCGTCGAGGTGCCCACCGGTGACCGCGTAGATCGCCACGACCTGACGCTCGACCGGCTGCGGATCGTACTGGGGCTGCTTGAGGATCTCGACGACGCGGGCGCCTCGTGACAGCTGCTGCTGCGACGCCTTGTCGAGTTCCGATCCGAACTGCGCGAAGGCCTCGAGGGCACGGAACTGCGCGAGGTCCAGGCGCAGACGACCGGCGACCTTCTTCATGGCCTTGATCTGGGCGGACCCGCCGACGCGCGAGACCGAGACACCGACGTTGATCGCGGGCCGCACGCCGGAGAAGAAGAGCTCCGACTCCAGGAAGATCTGGCCGTCCGTGATCGAGATGACGTTCGTCGGGATGTAGGCGGAGATGTCGCCACCCTTCGTCTCGATGATGGGCAGCGCCGTCATCGAGCCGCCACCGAGCGCCGGCGAGAGCTTCGCCGCGCGCTCGAGCAGACGGGAGTGCAGGTAGAAGACGTCCCCCGGGTACGCCTCGCGGCCCGGCGGGCGGCGGAGCAGCAGCGAGATCTCTCGGTACGCGACGGCCTGCTTGGAGAGGTCGTCGTAGACGATGAGGACCGCGTCGCCCTCGTACATCCAGTGGGAACCGATCGCCGCGCCCGCGTAGGGCGCGATGTACTGGAACGGCGCCGGGTCGGAGGCCGGCGCGTTGACGACCACCGTGTAGTCGAGCGCGCCGTTCTCGCGGAGGGTCTCGACGACCTCCGCGACGGTCGACGCCTTCTGGCCGACCGCGACGTAGATGCACTTCACGGCCTGCGGCGTGCCCCAGTACTGCCGCTGCGCGATGATCGTGTCGAGGGCCACGGCGGTCTTGCCGGTCTGGCGGTCACCGATGATCAGCTGGCGCTGGCCGCGACCGATCGCGGTCATCGCGTCGATCGCGGTGATGCCGGTGTAGAGGGGTTCCTTGACCGGCTGGCGGCTCACGACGTTGGCGGCCTGCACCTCGAGGTTGCGGGTGCCGGTGGCCGCGATCGGGCCGCGGTCGTCGAGGGGGCGCCCGAGGGCGTCCACGACGCGACCCAGAAAGGCGTCGCCGACCGGCACGGAGAGGATGCGCCCGGTCTGTCGGACGAGGTCCCCCTCCTCGATGCGGGACGCGTCGCCCAGCACGATGCAGCCGATCTCGTCCTCGTCGAGGTTGAACGCGACGCCGAGGATCCCGTTCGGGAACTCGAGCAGCTCGTTGGCCATGGCGCGCGGGAGCCCCGCGACGCGGGCGATGCCGTCGCCGGTCTCGATGACGCGGCCGACCTCGCCGCGCTCGAGCGTGGGCGTGAAGCCCTCGACGTTCTTCCTGATCGCATCGGCGATCGTCTTCGGATCGAACCCTTCGGTCACGGCCACGCCTCCGTCCTCCCTAGCGACCGGCCATCCGTTCGCGCACCTCGTCGAGCCGCGCGCGGACGCTGCCGTCGAACACCTCGTCACCGACCTTGGCGATCACGCCGCCCACGACGGCCGGATCGACCACCACCTTCACGTCCACCGCCCTGCCCGTCGCGCGCACGGTCGCGCGGCACCGATGATCTCCTTCGTCGTGGAACAAGGCCGCGCCCGCGAACTGCCCGCGATCCTCGAGGCGTTCGCTGCTGCGGCGGCGGCGAGCCGTTCCGAGGTGCTCGCCGAGGTGCGCACGGCCGTCCCGCTCGCGAAGGCCCAGCGGGACCGGCTCGCCGCCGCCGCCGCCGCGAACGCCTCGAGGATCGCGGGCAGTTCGCGGGCGCGGCCCTGTTCCACGACGAAGGAGATCATCGGTGCAGCGCGACCGTGCGCGCGATCCCCCAGGAGGTCCGCCACCAGCCCGCGCTTGCGATCGATCGGCAGCGCCGGGTCGAGCAGCGCGTCGCGGACCTTCGTCTGCCGCTCGAGGGCCTTCGCGAACCCGAAGAGTGCGTCCTCGAGCGCGACGAGGTCGCCCTCGGCCTGCGCGGCCGCCACGAGGGCGTTCGCGTAGCCGCGGACGAGGTCCTCCCGCTTGGTCACCGACGCTTCCCACCCTTCGCCCCGCTGCCCGCGACGCTGTCGATGTACTCGTCGACGAGCGCCGCGTGCCGCTTGGCGTCGAGGGACGCACCGACGACGCGTCCCGCGATCTCGACGGCGATCTCGCCGACCTGGCCGCGCAGTTCCTGGAACGCGCGGTCACGCTCGGCGCGGATCTCGTCCTTGGCGCGGGCGATCGTGTCGGCGGCCTCCCGCTCGGCGCGGTCCTGCGCCTCGCGGCGGATCTGCTCGGCCGCGCGGCGCGCCTCCTCCACGATCGCATTCGCCTCGTCCCGCGCGCCGGCGACCTGGCGGCGGTACGACTCGAGCTCGTTGCGGGCCTCCGTGTGCGCCTGCTCGGCGCGCTCGAGTTCCCCCTGGATCTTGTCCGTGCGTGCGGCGAGCATCGCGTTGAGCGACGGGAACGCGAACTTCGCGAGCGCCGCGAACACGATGAAGAACACGATCGCGCCGACGATCAGTTCGACCGGTTCCGGCAGGATCGGGTTCGGTGCCGCTTCTTCCGCGGCGATGATGAACTGGATCATCGATCGCTCCTCAGGAGATGATGAACGCGAGGACGAAGCCGAACAGGGCGAGCGCCTCCGTGAAGGCGATCCCGAGGAACATGGTCGTGCGGACCATGCCCGCCGCCTCCGGCTGCCGCGCCATGGCCTCGACGGACTTCCCGACGAGGAAACCGATGCCGATCCCCGGGCCGATGGCGCCCAGGCCGAACACGAGGCCCTTGCCGATCGCCGACACGCTGCCTTCGATCTCGGCGAGGATGCTGAACAGCGTCATGCCTTCCCTCCTTGTCAGTGTTCCTGGTGGATCGCCCCGCCGATGTAGACGGCCGCGAGGATCGTGAAGATGTAGGCCTGCAGCACCGCGACGAGCATCTCGAAGCCCACGAGGCCCAGGGTGAGCGCGAAGGCGGGGATCGCGAACGGGATCGTCTTCGGCTGGAGCGCGAGGTAGGTCGTTCCGAGGAAGAACAGCGTGAGGATCAGGTGACCGGCGATCATGTTGGCCGCCAACCGGACCGACAGCGTGAGCGGTCGGACGATGAACGTCGACACGAACTCGATCGGCACGAGCAGGATGTGGAGCGCCTTCGGTACGCCGGGCAGGACGACGGCATCCTTGAAGTAGCGCAGGCCGTGCGCCCGCACACCCGCGACGTTGAACAGGACGTAGACGAGCAGGGCGAGGAACGCCGGGATCGCCATCCGCGATGTCGTCGGGAAGTTCACGCCCGGCAGGATGCCGAAGATGTTGTTCACGAAGATGAACACGAAGAACGTGGTGAACAGCGGCACCCACGGGAGTCCCGAGGGCCCCATCACCTGGAGCACGATCTCGGTGCGCACGAACTCGACGAGGGCCTCGAGGACGTTCTGGAGGCCACGCGGGACGAGCTGCGGCCGGCGGAACGCGAGGAGGAACAGCGTCACGACGAGCAGGCCGGCGACGACGATCAGGAGCGAGACGCGGTTGAAGCAGCCGTCACCCGACCCGAAGACGCACGGGGTGACGAAGATCTCGGTGCCCGGCGGCTTGAAGCCCGCGGGCGGACCCTCGAAGCCGAGGATCGCGGCGAGGAACCCCATCTAGGCCTCCCTCGCGCGGAGCGCCTCGCCGCCGCGCGCGGCGACGGGGTCCGCGGGGACCTGGACGATGCCGCCGAGACCGCGGGTCGCGAGCCGCGCCTCGAAGGCGAGCAGGGCGACCGTGCCGGGGACGACGGCGAGCCCGAAGGCGGTCGGGGAGAACCACGCCGTGCCGTCGAGCAGGAACAGCATCGCGACGATGACCCCGAGACGCGCGAGCGGCCCGAGCAGCGCCACGGCGTGCACCGCGGTCAGCGAGACCGTGGAGGCCCACGCGAGCGACAGGCCGTTGGCGGCGAAGTTCACGACGAGGACGGTCACGCCGAGCGACGCGGAGATCGCCGCGTCGCGACCGCCGATGCCCCCCGCGACGAGCGCGGCTAGGCCGACGGCGGCGACGCCGGGGACGATGGCCCGACGGACCATCTCGAGTTCAGGACGCATCGTCTCGGCCATATCGCACGTACACCACGTAGATGGATGCCCCAGCCCCGACGAGGAGCCCGACCGGGAGGAAGAACCACCGGAACCCGAGCCACCGATCGAGGAGGAACCCGACCCCTCCCCACGTGAGCATCCCCGAGACCAAGGTGCCGGTGACGCCCCACGCGGTTCCCATGCCCTTCCACTGATCGGTGCGATCCGAGGCCGCCATGGGCTCGCGGAGTATAGGTCAGTGCGCGACGGGCCGTCAAAGCGGGAACGGTGCGTTTCCGCAGGTCAGAGGCGGTGCGGCGGTGCGCTTGTGAAACGGTTCACGAGGCGGAGCGACCGCGCGTCGCGCGGTCGCGCCGCCGCACCGACACGAGGTTCGCGAGCGCGGCGACCGCCCCGATGCCGAAGAGCAGGGTCCCCATCACGTTGACCTGCGGCGGAAGGCCGATGCGCGTCGCGCCGTAGACCCAGATCGGGAAGGTCTCGGTCGCCCCCGACACGAAGTTCGTGATGACGAAGTCGTCGAGGGAGAGCACGAACGCGAGCAGGAAGCCCGACAGGATCGCCGGGGCGATGATCGGGAGGGTCACCCGGAAGAACGCCGCGACCGGGGTCGCGAAGAGGTCCTGCGCGGCGTCCTCGAGCGAGCGGTCGAGCCCCTGGACGCGCGCGCGGACGGTGACCGCGACGAACGGGATCGAGAAGCCGACGTGGGCGAGGAGGATCGTCGGCACGCCGATCGGGACGACCTTGGACAGGACGAACAACGCGAGCAGCGAGGATCCGAGCACGATCTCGGGCACCGCGATGGCGAGGAAGATGATGAAGTTCGCCGGCGCCTTCCCACGGAACCGGTACCGGCCGAGCGCGAGGCCCAGCAGCGTCCCGATCACCGTGGCGAGCAGCGCGCTCGTCGGCGCGATGAGGAGCGAGGTGCGCAGGGCCTTCGTGAGCCCCGCGACGCCGAACGGATCGCGCCACGCGTCGAGGGTGAACCCCCAGAACTTGGGCGTGTTGCGCTCGCCGGGGATGTCGTTGAACCCGTAGAGGATCATCACCAGCACGGGACTCGCCAGGTAGAGGATCATCAGGGCCGTGTAGACGGGCAGGATGAACCGCGTCCACCGCCCCGACGGCGGGTTGCGCGGCGGGAGTCCCGTCGCCGTCGCGCTCACGCCGTCACCCCCGCGGTCAGCGCCTCGTCCTCGGTCCCCAGGACCCGCGCGTAGATGCTCGCGAGGATCAGCATCGCCACCATGAGGACCACCGAGAGCGCCGCGGCCTGCGGGTAGTTCAGCTCCTCGAGGAACTTCCGCTGGATGATGTTGCCGATCATCGTCGTGTTGGGTCCACCGAGGACGGCGGCGTTCACGTAGTCGCCGCTGGCCGGCACGAAGACGAGCAGCACGGCGGCGAACACCCCGGGGAGCGAGAGCGGGAACACGACGTGGCGGAACGCCTCCCAGCGCGAGGCGTAGAGGTCGCGGGCGGCCTCGACGAGACGCCACTCGATGCGTTCGAGCGAGACGTAGAGCGGGAGCGCCGCGAAGGGCAGGTAGTTGTAGACCATGCCGGCGATCACGGCGAGGGGCGTCGCGAGGACGCGGAACCCGTCCGGCAGGAGCCCGAGGTCCTTGAGGGGACCGAAGAGGAGCCCGTTGTCCCCGAGCAGGAACTTCCACTGGATCGTCCGGATCACGAACGAGACGAAGAACGGCAGCAGGATCAGCAGCAGGATCGAGGACTTGCGGCGACCGCCGTAGAAGGCGATCCAGTACATCATCGGGTAGGCGAGCAGGAGCGCGCCGACCGTCACGATCGCGGAGAACGCGATCGACCGCAGGAACTGCGCACGGTAGCGGGCGATGCCGTCGAGGTAGTTCCCGAACGCCCACGAGAAGCGGTACCCACCCGAGAACGGACCGCCGCTCTGCAACGACGTGTACACGAGGATCGCGAGCGGCAGGAGCAGCAGGAACCCGAGGACGACCGCCCCGGGCGAGAGCAGGGCGTAGGGCACGGCGCGGCGCCGCCGGGCGAGTGACCCTCCGGGTTCCTCCAGGGCCACGTCCGTCACCGTCGCGAGCCCTCGGTCATCCCTGCGAGATCGGGAGGAAGATGCTGTCCCACTCCGCCGCTTCCTCGTCCGACTGGACGTAGTGGCGGAACTTCGTGCGCTGCAGGAGCGCGTCGCTCGGGAAGAGGTTCTCGTTCCGCGCCGTCGCCGCGAGCTTGTCGGCGAGCCCGGTGCGTCCCGCGGCGCGCTCCTCCTCGGCGTGGGCGGCGATCCGGTCCTGGACGCCGGCGCACGGCGACATGTAGAAGACCCACTCCGTGATCTTCTGCGCGATCTCGGGCTGGTAGACCCAGTCCATCACCTGGAGGGCGCCGACCGGGTTCGTCGCCGACGCCGGGATCATCATGTTGTCGACCCAGATGAGCGCGCCGCCCTCCGGGAAGACGAACTGCAGGTTCGGGTAGCCGCCCCAGACGCCGTAGTAGATGACGTCCCCCGACCAGGCGAGCGTCGCAGCGAGGTTCCCCGCGGTCAGGTCGTCCACGTAGCCCTGGTCGTAGTACTTGCGGACGGTCCCGGCATCGCGCTGGAAGCGCAGCCAGTCCGCGGCCTCGCGCCACTCGTCGGGTCCCGACGTCACGGGGTCGATGCCGAGGTTGATCATGACGAGGTCGGGCATCTCCGATGTGATCATCCCGACGCTGTTCGTGCCCACCTTGGCGGGGTCCGCGAGGTCGTCGAGCTTCGTGATGGGTCCGTTCACGAGGTCGGTGTTCACGCCGATGCCGGTCAGGCCGGACTGCCAGGGCATCGAGAACCGGTTCCCGGGGTCGTAGGCGGGATCGCGCGCGAAGGTCGCCGCGTTCGCGTTGAAGTTCGGGGTCTTCGCGTGGTCGAGCGGCAGGACCCACTCGTTGCGCGTGAGGAGCGTGAACTGGCGTCCCTCCGTGATCACGATGATGTCCCAGCCGGTGTCGTCGCCGGCCGCCAGCTGCGGCTGCACCTTGCCGTAGAACTCCTCGTTGCTCTGGATCACCGCCTCGTAGTCGACCTCGATGCCGGTGGCCTCGGTGTAGGCGAGGAGCGAGGGGTAGGTCACCTCGCCGTTGACCTTGGCCTGGTCGATGTAGAGGGGCCAGTTCGCGAAGTGGACGATCGGTCCCGGCGCCCCCGTGTAGAGCGTGGTCGGATCGAGGGCGGTACCGCCGCCGTCCGGGCCGCCGCCGCAGGCCGCGAGGAACGAGGAGAGCGAGACGGCCGCCGCGCCCGCGCCCGCGCCACGGAGCATGCCGCGTCGGGTGAGCCGGTGCTGGAGCAGTCGATGCAGGTCGCGGTCGGTCATTCCCCTTCCTCCTCCTCGGCGGTGAGGCCCTCCTGCGGGAGGACCGCGAACGTGTGCTCGCGGGCCCACGACAGGCGCACGCGACCGACGGGGACGTTCGCCCCGTCGGCGATGTTCTGGACCCACGCGGTGAGCTCGAGGTCCGGGGCGACCTCGACGGCGTACTGGTGCCCGATGCCGACGTAGGTGGCCATCCGGAGCTCCCCCACCACGGCGTTGCGTCCGGCCGCGACGGGTTCCCGCTCCGCCTCGATCATCACCTTCTCCGGACGCACGCCGACGCGCACGCGCGCGCCCGACGCGAAGGGCGCCCGGGCCGACGGGAGCGTGACGGCCCCGCCGATCGCCAGACGTACCGTCGACGTGCCGTCCGCGCCGTGCTCGAGCGTGCCGTCGAGGAGGTTGGACGCGCCGAGGAACCGCGCGACGAACTCCGTCGCCGGGTTCTCGTAGACCTCCTCCGGTGCGCCGATCTGCTCGATCTTCCCGTGGCGCATGACGGCGAGGCGGTCCGACATCGTCATGGCCTCCTCCTGGTCGTGCGTCACGTAGACGAACGTGATGCCGACCTCGGCCTGGATGCGCTTGAGCTCGAGCTGCATCTGCTTGCGGAGCTTGAGGTCGAGGGCGCCGAGCGGTTCGTCGAGGAGCAGCACCTTCGGGCGGTTCACGAGCGCCCGCGCGAGGGCGACGCGCTGCTGCTGGCCGCCGGACATCTGCGTGATGCGTCGCTCGCCGAACCCGTCGAGGTCCACGAGGCGGAGCGCCTCCGCGACGCGCGCGGCGATCTCCGCCGGCGCGACCTTCTTCCGTCGGAGCCCGAACGCGACGTTGTCGGCGACGTTCAGGTGCGGGAACAGCGCGTAGGACTGGAAGACCGTGTTGACGTCGCGCTTGTACGGCGGCAGGTCGGTGACGGGGGCCCCGCTCAGGTAGATCGTGCCGCGGGTGGGCTCCTCGAAGCCCCCGATCATCCGCAGCGTCGTGGTCTTGCCGCACCCGGAGGGGCCCAGGAGGCTGAAGAACTCGCCGGCCGGGATGTCGAGCGACAGGTCGTCGACGGCGATCGACTCGCCGAACTCCTTCGTCACCCGTTCCAGTCGGACGTCGACCTCGGTCACCGCATCCCCTCCAGCCAGCGACCGCCCGTTCCGGACGGCTCCCGCATTATGGCGGGAGCGGGGCCGGGGGTCACCCTCGGCGACCGTCGCGGGGC
>JBJTHT010000022.1:0-8470 GCA_046094605.1 Actinomycetota bacterium
GGAGGGCGTCCAGGTGGACGTCTCCGCGCGGCACTCCGAGGTCGAGGACCTGCGCATCGTGGCCTTCCTCCTCGAGGAACAGGTCGCCGAGCGCACCGCGGAACTCACCGAGGCGAACCAGTTCCTGACCCTCGAGATCGATGAGCGCCGCGCCGCCGAGGAGGCGCTCGAGGCGTCGCGGCGGAACTGGCGCCAGTTGGTCGAGGAACTCCCGCTCGTCGTCTTCACGTGGAGCATCGAGGACGCGCGGATGACCTACGTGAGTCCCCGGATGCGCGAACTCTTCGGGTACGACCCCGAGGCCTGTCTGCGTGCGGACCGCTCCTTCTGGCTCGACGTCATCGATCCGAAGGACCGGTCGGACATGGGGCGCATGATGAGCGATTCGGCACGCGACGGAGTCGGCTACGACGTTCGGTACCGATTCCGCTGCGCCGACGGCCGCGTCGCGTGGGTCCGCGAGCGCATCACGCCCCTCGAGGTCGACGCCGACGGGAAGGCGCTCACCTACCTGGGCTTCATGAGCGACATCACGTTCGCGGTGGAACGCGAGATGGCGATCGCCGCGGCCGAGGAGCGGTTCCGCACGCTCACGTCCGGCGTCCCCGCGTGGCTCTACTCATGGACGGTCGTGGACGGGCTCGCGACCGGGGGGTTCACGAGCACCCAGGCGGCGACGGACTTCGGCTTCGACCCCGAGATCGGGACGGCCGTCGGCGAGGCGTACTGGCGACAGTTCGTCCACGCCGACGACGCCGATCGCGTGTTCGCCACGATGCGACGGTGCGCGGAGACGGGCGAACCGTTCGAGGACCTCTACCGCTGGATCCTCCCCGACGGACGCACGATCTGGATGCTCGACCGGGCGCGCGCGACGCGCTGGGACGCGGAGCGCCGCGAGGGCGAGTTCCACGGCGTGATGGTCGACGTGACCGACCTGGTCGAGGGCCGCGCTACGCGCGCGGACTGAGGTCGCGCAGCCCCGCCGGCAGGTAGGGGTGCAGCGCGGCCGGCAGCGCGACCGTGCCGTCGGCGCGCTGGTGGTTCTCGATGATCGCGATGATCGTGCGCCCGACCGCGGTCGCCGTGCCGTTGAGCGTGTGGAGCGGCTCCACGGAACCGCCCGTGCGGCGCACGCGCGCCTGCAGGCGCCGCGCCTGGTAGTCGGTGCAGTTGGAGCACGACGTCACCTCTCGGTAGCGCTGCTGGCCGGGGAGCCACGCCTCGAGGTCGTACTTCTTGGCGGCGCTGCCGCCGAGGTCGCCCGCGGCGACGTTCACGACGCGGTAGGGGAGCTCGAGGCCGCCGACGATGCGTTCCTCGATCGCGACGAGACGCTCGTGCTCGTCCCAGGAGTCCTCGGGCCTCGCGAACGCGAACATCTCCACCTTGTCGAACTGGTGCACGCGGAACATCCCGCCGAGGTCCTTGCCGTACGAACCGGCCTCGCGACGGAAGCAGGTGGAGAACCCGGCGAAGCGCTGCGGCAGGTCGGCCTCGTCCACGATCTCGCCGAGGCGCAGCGCCGCGAGCGCGACCTCGGAGGTCCCCGTCAGGTAGAGGTTGTCCTCGCTCGTGACGTAGAGGTTCGCCTCGTCGGTCGGTAGGAACCCCGTCCCGTACATCGCCTCCTCGCGCACGAGCACCGGCGGCACGACGGGGGTGAACCCCTCCGCCGCGAGCACGTCGAGCGCGTAGCGCACGAGCGCGAGTTCCACGAAGACGAGATCGCCGAGCAGGTAGACGAAGCGGGAACCGCTCGTCCGCGCACCGCGGGCGGTGTCGAGGATGCCGAGCGCCTCGGCGATCGCCGCGTGGTCGCGCGGCTCGAAGTCGAACGCGCGCGGTTCGCCGACGCGGCGCACCTCGACGGCGTCGTCGTCGGTGACCCCGTCCGGGGCGCTGTCGTGCGGGAGGTTCGGCGTCTCCGCGAGCAGGCGCGTGAGGTCCGCCTCGGCGGCCTCGAGCTCCGGCTCGAGGCCGCCGAGGTCCTTGGACACCTCGGCCACCTCGGCGATCAACCGGTCGCGGTCGGCCCCCGACGCCTTCCCGATCTCCTTGCCCGCGCGGTTCTGGCGCGCGCGCAGGTCCTCGACGCGCTGCGTCAGGGAGCGCCGGCGTTCGTCCGCGGCGAGGATGCGGTCCACGGCGTCGGCGAGGTTGCGCCGGGCGAGGCCGCGCCGGAACGGCGTCGGGTCCTCGCGCATCGCCTTGACGTCGAGCATGACCGTCCTCCCCCGCGGTGGTGGGTCAGGTTCTCACACCGTCGTCGGCGCCGCCGCGGCGCAGGATCCCGCGCCGCGGCGGCGTCGCCGGGGTCCCCGTCGCCATCGCGCTCTTGACGGCCTCGCGTTCCTCCATCGAGAGCGTGAAGGAACTGTCGGCGCCGATGATCGGCTTGGCGTAGACGCGCGTGTCCTGGCGGCCGTTGATCGAGGTGATGACGATGCCGTTGCCGCCGTCGTCCAGGAACGCCGCGGAGAAGGAGAGCCGGCCGCCGACGTCGTCGAACGCGTCGTAGCGCACGAGCGCGGTGTGGCGGACGGCCTCCTCGATGAGTCCCTGCTGACGCCGGTCGGTGCCGAGGAGGGCGCGCGCGGCCTGTTCCAGCTGTTCGAGCGCCTTCGCGTGGTCGTCGAGGATGCGCCGGAGCGTCCGGTCCTCGAGCGGCGGCACCGCCGGCACGCGCCGCCGCAGCGCGAAGGTGCCCACGAGGAGCGCGAGCAGCGCGACCGACGCCCCCGCGATGGCGACGACCGAGAGCACGATGGGATCGAGCGGCCGCATACGGGCATCACCCTACCGCCGGGTGGGGACGGCTCTAGCGCGGGACGGTGGGCTGTCACCCCGCCCGCGCCACGACCCCGGGCCGCAGGCGCTCGTCGGGTCCGTAGTCGCCCGCGGGGTGGAAGAAGAGCAGCGGCGACGCGTCGATCGCGGTGAGCCGAGCGCGCCACAGGTCGAGGCGTTCCTCGCGCTCCGCGTCGGTGACCTTGCCCGGCATGAACGCGATCGCCGGTTCCAGCACGTCGAACCCGCAGTAGCGCAGCACGCCGTTGTGCAGCGGCCAGAGGATGTCGAGGATCGACCCGTCGATGCCGTCGGGCGCGTACGTGTCGGCCGAGGTCCCCGTCGTGATCGACACGAGCGCGCGCTTGCCCGCGAGGAGCCCGGTGTCGTACTTGTGGCCCGTCGCGTAGGCGAACCCGCGCGCGAACACCCGGTCGACCCAGCCCTTGAGGATCGCGGGCATCCCGAACCACCACAGCGGGAACTGCAGGATCACGAGGTCGGCGGCGCGCACCTTCTCCTGTTCCGCGGCGATGTCGGGTGCGACCGCGCCGGTGGACTGCGCGTGCGCCTGTTCCCGGTCGAGGGCGAACCGGTCCCCGTCCGCTCGGTCGGTGAAGTCCGCGGCGTCGGCGACCGCCTTGAAGCCCATCGCGTAGAGGTCGCTCACCGTGACCGTGTGCCCCGCGGCCTCGAGCGTCTCCACCGCGACCTCGGCGAGCGCGCCGTTGAACGAACGGCGATCGGGGTGCGCGAGGACGATGAGGACGTTCACGGGGCGCAGTGTCCCACTCAGCGTCAGGCGAGGCCCGCGAACGCCCCGGCCGCGTGGACGACGCGACCGGCGACGAGCGTGCACTCGACGCGCGCCTCTCCGAGCCCCTCGAGGTCCTGCGTCGCGAGGTCGCGGTCCACGACGGCGAGGTCGGCGTCCTTGCCGACCTCGAGGGTCCCCGTGGTGGCATCGAGGTGGTTCACGCGGGCGGACCCGAGCGTGAACGCGCGGATCACGTCGTCGAGCGACAGGCGTTCGTCGGGCAGGAACGTCTCGTCGTGCGCGCGACCCGTCGCCGGGCGGCAGCGGGGGTGGCGCCGGTGCACCGCGACGGCGATCTCCCACAGCGGGTCGGCGCTCGTCACCGGCCAGTCGCTCCCGGCGGCCAGCTCCGCGCCGGCGCGCAGCAGGCTCCCGAACGGATACTGCAGCGCCGCGCGCTCCGCGCCGACGAACGGGAGCGTGAGATCGGTCATCTGGTCCTCCAGTGTCGCCCAGAGCGGCTGGATGTTCGCCAGGACGCCGAGGGCGCGGAACCGCGGCATGTCGTCGGGATGCACCACCTGCAGGTGCGCGATGTGGTGGCGCAGGTCGTTCATCCCGTTGGTGGACCGCGCGGAGGCGAACGCGTCGAGCGCCTCCCGCGTCGCGCGGTCCGCCAACGCGTGGACGTGCACCTGGAACCCGAGGCGGTCCAGTTCCACCACGGCCTCGGTGAGCAGGGCGGGCTCGACGAAGGAGATGCCGCGGTTGTCGGTGACGTTCCCGTCGGCATCGAGGTACGGATCGATCAGCGCGGCGGTGAAGTTCTCGAGGACGCCGTCCTGCATGATCTTGATCGAGGTCGCGTGGAACCCCGCGGCGAGGCCGCGCTCGCGCCGTTCCACGAGGTCGGGGATCTGCTCCATCCCGCGGTTGCGGTCCCACCAGAGCGCGCCGACGACGCGCGCGGTCAGATCGCCGCGGCGCGTGGCCTCGATATAGGTGTCGAGCGTGTCGTAGGACGCGCCGACGATGGCGTCCTGCCACGCGGTGATGCCGAGCGCGTGCAGGTGCCGCTGACCGGCGAGGAGCCCCTCGTACCACTGCTCACGCGAGTAGCGCGGGATGAGGTGGTCCACGAGGTGCATCGCGCCCTCGTGGAGCGTCCCCGAGGGCGAACCGTCCGCATCGCGTTCGATGCGCCCGTCGCGCGGGTCCGGCGTGGACGCGGTGACGCCGGCGAGCTCGAGCGCGCGCGAGTTCACCCACGCGCCGTGGCCGTCGCGGTTCGAGAGGAACGCGGGCCGATCCGGCACGAGCACGTCGAGGTCGCGGCGGTGCGGCGTCCCGCCGGGGAACCGGTCCATCGCCCAGCCGCTGCCGTGGATCCACGGCCGGTCGGGGTGCGCGGCGTCGTGCAGGTCGCACAGTCCCAGGTGGACGCCGCCGGCGGGCGCATGGATGTGCGCGTCCTGGAAACCGGGCAGCACCATGCGCCCGCCCAGATCCACGACCTCCGCGCCGGCCCCGGCCGCCGCGCGCACCTCGGCGTCGTCGCCCACGGCAACGATCCGCCCGTCGCGCACGGCGATCGCCGCCGCGCGGGGTCGCGCCGGGTCCACCGTGTGGACGACGCCGTTCACGAACGCGAAGGCCCTGGTCACGGGCGAAGGCTAGCCCACGGGCCCCCGCCGGGGTCCGGGAATGGAACCGGGGCCGGGGTGGTTCCCCGTCCCGTGAGCGACACCACGCGCATGCCGGTGCTCTACCTGGGCCACGGGGCCCCGATGCTCCTCGACGACGCGCAGTGGGTCGGGCAGCTCGGGACCTGGGCCGCGGGCCTCCCCCGCCCGAAGCGCATCCTCATCGTGTCGGCGCACTGGCAGAGCGCACCGCTCGCGATCTCCTCGACGCACCGCGTGCCGCTCGTCTACGACTTCTACGGGTTCCCGCGCGAGTACTACGAACTCACCTACGACGCGCCGCCCGCGCCCGCCCTCGCCGAGGACGTGCGCGCCCTGATGCCCGACACCGAACCGATCCTCGAGCGCGAGGACCGCGGCCTCGACCACGGCGCGTGGGTGCCGCTCACGGCGATGTTCCCCGAGGCCGACGTGCCGGTGCTGCAGCTCTCGATGCCCGACCTCGACCCGGTGCACCTGCTCGACGTCGGTCGTCGGCTCGCGCCGCTCCGCGACGACGGGACGCTCATCATCGGCAGCGGGTTCCTCACGCACGGTCTGCCGTTCATCCACGACTACATGGGGATGACGGGCGACGACTCGCCGGCGCCGCAGTGGTCGCGCGAGTTCGACGCGTGGGCCGCCGAGGCGCTCGCACGCGGCGACGTGGACGAACTCATCGCGTTCCGGGAGAAGGCGCCGGGGATGCCGTACGCGCATCCGACGGTGGAACACTTCGCGCCGCTGTTCGTCACGCTCGGCGCGGCGTCGAGTCCCGACGCCGCGCCGGACACCGCGATCGAGGGCTTCTGGTGGGGCCTCTCGAAGCGCGCGTTCTCCGCCGCCTGACGTCAGGCGACCGGACCCTCGGGTGCGATCCGCGCCATCTCGCGCACCTCGCGTTCCAGGAGCGGCAGCGCGAGCATGACCGCGCAGAGCACCGCCGCCGCCGTGAAGAGGGTCGGGAGGCCGAACGCCGCGATCACCGGGCCCGCGACCGCGAGCCCGACGGGGCCGAGCACGTTGGATCCGAACGCATCGAAGGCCGTCGCGCGGGAGAGCCGGTCCCGCGGGACGTGCGTCTGCAGCACCGTCGGCCAGAGGACGCCCCAGAACTCGATCTGCATGCCGACGATGAAGAACCCGACGACGAGGACGGCGAACGGCGCCGGCGCGACGAGGGTCGCGATCGCCGCCGGCAGGCCGAACGAGGCGAGGGTGAGGAACCGGAGCGGTCGCGCCGGCCGGATGCGCGCGGCCACCGCCGCGCCGACGAGGAAGCCGACGGCCATCGCCGTCTGGAGGAGCGCCCACGTCCGAGGACCGTCGAACGACCGCCGCATGAGCACGGGTCCGCCGACCTCGAACACGCCGCGGAAGACCCCGTTGATCACCGACCAGACGAGGACGAGGGTCCACAGCCACCGGAGCGAGATGAACGTGCTCCACCCCTCCCGCAGGTCCCGGACCATGCTCTCCCCGGAGGGCGTGACCGTCGTCACGGACCGCATCGAGAAGACGACGAGCCCCGCGACGAGGAACGTCGCACCGTCCACCGCGAGCGCCTGGCCCGCGCCGACCGTCGCGACGAGGATGCCCGCGACGGCGGATCCGCCGATGAACGCGACGTTCGACACGACGGCCACGAGCGAGTTGCCCGCCTGGAGATCGCGGTCGCCGAGGATCGCGGGGACGAGCCCGGGGAACGCCGGCCACCAGAGGGCGTTCAGCCCGCCGGCGACGACGTTGATGACCGCGAGGACGGGAACCGTCGCCGCGCCGCTCGCGAGGAGGTAGCCCTCCGCGATCGTGAGCGCGCCGAGGACGACGTCGCTCACCGCGATCACCGCCGCGCGCGACCGCCGGTCCGCGAGCACCCCGCCGAACGGCATGAGGAGGATGAAGGGGACGGCCTGTGCCGCGAGGATGAACCCGAGGTCCTTCCCCGTCGCGCCGGGGATCGCGAGGACGCCGAAGGCGAGCGCCGTGGGCCCCATCCCGTTCCCCAGGTTCGAGACGAACCGCGCGACGAGGAACCGGCGGAACAGGGGCTGCGCGAGCAGCCGCGTGGGGCGAGGCTCCGAACTCACGATTCGGTGAGGACGCCCTCGCCGTGGCCGAGCGACCAGTGGTCCATGTCGTCGAGGGTGAGCCCGCCGACACCGTTGGCCGCGAGGACGCCGAAGAGCTGCGCGCGGTGCTCGATCGCGTGGTACACGGACTGCGCGAGGACCACCGATCGCGGGTACCGGTACGTCGTCTTCCCGTCGACCTCGACCACCTCGGCGTCGGAACCCTCGGCGACCAGTTCCCGCAGGCGCTCCGCGGCGTCGACGGCGAGCGGTTCCATGGCGGCGAGATCGGCGTGGGTGTCCGGGGGTTGGAGATCCGGTCCCGGGCGGCCGTCGATGCGCGCCCCGTAGCTCATGCTCGCCTCGACGATGTGCGTGAGCAGGACCGCGACGTCCCAGTCGGTGTTCGGTGCGGTCATCGTGAGCGTCGCCTCGGGGACCGAGCGCAGGAACTCGAACGTCTTCTTCGTCGCGAACACCTCGTGGCGGAACAGTCGGTCGAGCGTCGGATCAACGGCGGTCACGGAGCCTCCTCGGTCGTCGGTCTCCCCATCATCGGGCTTCCGCGGGCGGTGCGTCGCGCGCCGTCAGTCGGTCGGCAGGTCGAAGCGCACGCCGGTCAGGTCCTCCGAGAGCGACCAGAGGCGGCGCGCCACCAGCTTCGGGTGCCCACGCGTCTCGCCGGGACCGTCGGGCCCGACGTAGGAGTCGCCGGGGATGTCCTCGGCGACGGCGTAGAGCGTCGGCCAGGCTCCCTGTTCCTCCGACTGCGCGATGAGTCGGTTCGCCACGCGCATGAAGGCGTCCTGCACGCGGCTCTGCGTCTTGGACTGCAGCGCGGTCGCCGCGTACCCCGGGTGCACCGCGACCGCACGGACGGCGGAACCGGCGAGCGCGAGCCGGCGCTGGAGTTCGCTCGTGAAGAGGAGGTTCGCGAGCTTCGACTGGCCGTAGGCAGCCCAGCGACGGTACCCGTGCTGCCAGTTGAGGTCGTCGAGGCGGATGCGGCCCATGCGGTGCGCGCTCGACGAGACGTTCACGACGCGGTCGCGCACCCGCGGCAGCAGCAGACCGGTGAGCGCGAAGTGCCCGAGGTGGTTCGTCCCGATCTGCATCTCGAACCCGTCGCGCGTGCGCTGGAGCGGAACCGCCATCACGCCCGCGTTGTT
>JBJTHT010000023.1:0-5504 GCA_046094605.1 Actinomycetota bacterium
CCGCCCGCCCCGGGGCGGGGGGGGGGCCGGGGGGGGGGGGGGCGGGGGGGGGGGGGGGGCCCCCCCGCCCCCCCCCCCGCCGATCCCCGTGCCGTCCGGGTTCCGCGTGACGGCGGCCTTCTCCGACCCGTACCCCGACCGCGTCGCGTCCCGCACCAGCCTCGTCGACGACGCGGGTCGACTGCTCCACCGGTTCGCCGGCGTCCCCGGGGAGATCGGCGAGGGCCTGCGGTCCGCCGGGAGCATCGCGCTCGCATCGGGCGGCGAGGCCCGGCTCCTCGGGCGCGGTCGGGTCTGGGCGCTCGCGTGGACGGCCGCGGGGCCCTGCGGCGAGCGCGCCGTCCTCGGGGCGGGGTTCCGGCGACGGGCGTTCCTCGAGGCCCTCCGAGGGGTCGGCCTCCTCGCCTGACCGGCCGTCGGGGCCCGGCGCTACCATGCCGCGGGTGGAGACCCCCCGCGAACGGCAGGAGCGCATCGAGCGGGAGACCCTCGGACCCGCGGCGACCCTTGCGGAACGCTCCAAGGGACGCGAACGCGAGGAGGAACCCGACGCGCTCCGCACCGCCTTCCAGCGCGACCGCGACCGCATCATCCACGCGAAGGCGTTCCGACGCCTCAAGCACAAGACCCAGGTCTTCCTCGCCCCCGAAGGCGACCACTACACCGTCCGCCTGACGCACACGCTGGAGGTCGCGCAGATCGCGCGGACCGTCGCGCGCGCGCTCCGCCTGAACGAGGACCTCGCGGAGGCGATCGGCCTGGCCCACGACCTCGGCCACACGCCGTTCGGCCACCTCGGGGAGGAAGCGCTCACCCCGCTCCTCGGACGCCCGTTCCGTCACAGCGAGCAGAGCCTGCGCATCGTCGAGCACCTCGAGAACGACGGCGCGGGCCTGAACCTCACGTGGGAGGTGCGCGACGGGATCCTCGGCCACCCGTGGTCCATGCCGGCTCCCTCGACGCCGGAGGCGTTCGTCGTGCGCTTCGCCGACCGCAACGCCTACACCAACCACGACGTCGCCGACGCCGTGCGCGCGGGTGTGCTCCGCGAGGAGGATCTGCCGACGGCGGCGACCGACGTCCTCGGGCACGCGCACCGCGAACGGGTCAACACGCTCGTGACCGACCTCGTGGCCTCGAGCGGGGACGGCACGACGGTCGCCCTCTCCGACCGCGTCTCGGTGGCCCTGGACACCCTGCGCGACTTCCTCTTCGAGCGGGTGTACCTGCGCGGCGAGGCCCGGAGCGAGCAGGACAAGGCGCTCGGCGTGATCCGCGCGCTGTTCGGCTACTACCTCGAGCACCCCGACGAGATCCCCGAGGAGTACCACCGCGCGCCGGGCGACCTCCCGACCCGCGTGGCGGATTACGTCGCCGGGATGACCGACCGCTACGCCATGCGCGCGTACGAGCAGCTGTTCCTCCCACGCGGCTGGCTCCTCTAGCCGTGGCCGGTCGCATCCGCGAGGAGGACGTGCAGGCGGTCCGGGAGCGGACCGACTTCGCCAAGGTCGTCTCGCAGTTCCTCACCCTCAAGCGCACGGGCGCGGACTCGATGACCGGGCTGTGCCCGTTCCACACGGAGAAGTCGCCCTCCTTCTCGATCTCTCCGTCGAAGGGGCTCTACCACTGCTTCGGATGCGGCGCATCGGGCGACGCGATCGGGTTCCTGCGCCAGCTCGAGGGGCTCTCGTTCACCGAGGCGGTGGAGCGCCTCGCGCGCGACGCCAACGTCACGCTGCGCTACGAGGGGGATTCGCCCGAGGCGCGCGCCGCCGCCTCCCGGCGGCAGTCGCTCCACGATGCCAACGAGCGCGCATTCGCGCTGTACCACGAGGTCCTCGTGGGCGATCCGGCGGCGGAGGCGGCGCGCGCCTACCTCGGCACGCGCGGCATCGACAAGGCCACGGCCGAGGCGTTCGGCATCGGATTCGCACCGCCCGCCGCGGACTTCCTGCGCAGACGCCTGCAGCCCGCGGGGATCGGCGCGGAGACCCTCGTCGAGGCCGGGCTCGCGTTCCGCGACCAGGCGAGCGGCGCGGTCCGGGATCGGTTCCGCGGTCGCATCACGTTCCCCGTGCGCGACCTGCAGGGGCGGGCGATCGGCATCGGCGCCCGCGTCCTCCCCGGCGGTCGCGACGACGGTCCCAAGTACCTGAACTCGCCCGAGACGACGATCTACCGCAAGGGCGAGACCCTCTACAACCTCGACCGCGCCAAGGGGGCCGTGTCGCGCTCGGGCGAGATCGTGGTGGTCGAGGGCTACACCGACGTCATCGCGCTGGCACAGGCGGGCATCGAGACGGCCGTCGCCACGTGCGGGACCGCGCTGGGCGAGGGTCACTTCCGTCTGGCATCGCGCTTCGCGCAGCGCATGATCCTCGCGTTCGATTCCGACGAGGCCGGTGCGCGCGCCGCCGAGCGTGCGTACGCGCATCTCGAGGCGTTCCCGATCTCACCGATGGTGCTGGTCCTGCCCGAGGGCATGGATCCCGCCGATTTCGTGCGCGCGCGCGGGGCCGACGCCTTCCGCGAACTGGCCGCGGCCGCGCGCCCCGTCGTCGACTACATGATCCGCCGCGCGGTGGCTCGCATCGACCGGGGAACCGTGGAGGGCCAGACGGCCGCCGTGGCCGCCGCCGCGCCGCTCGTGCGCGGCCTCAGGGACCCGGTCCGCCGCAGCGAGTACGCGCACCTCGTCGCCGATCTCACGGGGGTCGCCGAGAGCGCGGTGCGCGCCGCGCTCGACCAGCGCGGCGCGGCGCGCACCGCCGACCTGCGCGCCGACATCCGCCGCACGGCCGCGCACGAACGCGTCGAGCGCGAGATGCTGCGCCTCCTCTCGCGCGACGCCGCGATCTGGTTGCAGGTCGCACCGCAGCTCACCGAGGACCACTTCCAGGGCGCCGGCAACGCCGAACGCTTCCGCGCGCTCGCCACGGTGCGGGGCGACGTCGCGGCGTTCGTCGCCGCCGGGTCGGATGCGGAGATGGGCGCGGCCCTCACGGCGCTCACGATCGAACCGATGGACGGCGAACCCAGTCCGGCGTACGCCGAGGACGTGCGCGCGCGGCTCGAGGAACTGGTCCTCAAGCGCCGGGCGGCCGATCTGCGCCGACGGATGGCCGAGGTGGGTGGCGACGAGACCGCCCGGGAGCAGCTGTTCCAGGACCTCCTCGAGAACGACCGTCGGCAGCGGGGGCTGCGCCCCGGGGCCGGCGGCGCAGGGCCGGGGCAGTGAGTCCCGCCTCTCGTACACTCTGCGCCTTCCCTCTGAGCGCCCGGAGGCGTCGCGTTGGCTGAAGCAGCACGGGACCTCGGTCTCGAGGATGCGAAGGAACAGATCCTCCTCCGCGCCCGTGAGCGCGGTTTCATCACCTCCGACGACCTCCTCGAGGGCATCGCCCCCGACGACTTCACGCCTGAGCAGATCGAGGAGTTCCTGACCCAGGTCGAGGAACAGCTCCGGCACGAGGGCATCGAGGTGATCGAGGTCTCCGGCGAGGAGATCGCCGGTGCGACCCCGATCCGGCCCGAGGTGGACCCGCTCAAGGCGCCGACGAACGACCCGGTGCGGATGTACCTGAAGGAGATCGGGCGCGTCCCGCTCCTCATCGCGGCGCAGGAGATCGACCTCGCGCGGCGCATCGAAGCGGGCGAGACGATCTCGACGCTCGCCGAGAAGCCGACCCCGGACTCCAAGACGTTCCGCAGGATCGTCGAGATGGTCGTGGCGATCCACACCCACCAGATCACGGCGTTCAACCGGACCGAGGGCATCGGCCGCGAGAAGGTCACGAAGTCGTGGAAGCCCAAGACGAAGTCGGAGCTCGAGGCGTTCCTGCGACGGGTCGAGCGGGACGGCCAGCTCGCGAAGAAGAAGCTGATCGAGGCGAACCTCCGTCTCGTCGTGTCGATCGCCAAGCGCTACGTGGGCCGCGGGATGCTGTTCCTCGATCTGATCCAGGAGGGGAACCTCGGCCTGATCCGCGCCGTGGAGAAGTTCGACTACCGCAAGGGATTCAAGTTCTCGACCTACGCGACCTGGTGGATCCGGCAGGCCATCACGCGCGCCATCGCCGACCAGGCGCGCACGATCCGCATCCCCGTGCACATGGTCGAGACGATCAACAAGCTCACCCGCGTGCAGCGCTCCCTCCTGCAGGACCTCGGTCGGGAACCGACCGCCGATGAGATCGGCAAGGAGATGGGCATCACGGCCGAGCGCGTGCGGGAGATCCAGAAGGTCTCGCAGGAACCCGTGTCCCTCGACTCGCCGGTGGGCGAGGAGGAGGACTCCCACCTGGGCGACTTCATCGAGGACCCCGAGGCCGTCGTGCCGGCCGACGCGGCGAGTTACATCCTCATGCAGGAACAGCTCGAGGCGGTCCTCCACACCCTCTCCGAGCGCGAGCAGAAGGTCATCATGTGGCGCTTCGGGCTGATCGACGGGACGCCGCTCACGCTCGAACAGGTGGGGGAGAAGTTCCACGTCACCCGCGAGCGCATCCGCCAGATCGAGTCCAAGACGCTGTCCAAGCTGCGTCACCCCTCGAGGTCCCAGAAGCTCCGCGACTACCTCGAGGACTAGGGGCGGTTGCTAGACTGCCCCTCGCTCGATCCGGGGTAGCTCAATTGGCAGAGCGGCGGACTGTTAATCCGTAGGTTGTGGGTTCGAGTCCCACCCCCGGAGCCACCGACGATCGATCGACGCGGAGGGCAGGCGTGCTCCGGATCGCGAACGCCATCGTGCGACCGCCCTCGGCCACCTTCGCCGACGGGTTGACGACCGCCGACCTCGGTCGCCCCGACCTCGGCCTCGCCCGCGACCAGCACGCGGCGTACTGCGCGGCCCTCGAGGACCTCGGGGTGGCGCTCACGCACCTTCCCCCCGACGACGCGTTCCCGGATTCGACCTTCGTGGAGGACACCGCGGTCGTAGCGCCGCGCGGCGTCGTCATCACGCGGCCCGGGGCGCCCCCCCCCGGGGGCGCGACCGCGGCCGTGGCGCAGGCCCTGCGGCGCCCCGCCGCCCCCACGCGCGCGCTGCCCGGTAACGGGACCGTCGATGGCGGCGACGTCTGCCTCGTCGGCGGCCGGTACCTCATCGGTCGGTCCGGTCGCGCCGACGACGTCGGCGCGCGTGCCCTCGTGGACGCGCTCGGCGGACGCGGCTCCGATGCTGCGGTGGTCGACGTCCCCGCGGGGAGGCTCCTGCACCTCAAGAGCGGGCTCTCGGGGCTCGGTGGCGACAGGGTGCTCGTGGACGCGTCGCTCGTCGATCGCCCGGTGCTCGCGGCACTGGAACGGATCACCGTCGACCCCGATGAGGCTTACGCGGCCAACTGCATCGCGCTGAACGACGCGGTCGTCCTTCCCGACGGGTTCCCCCTCACGCGTCGTCGCCTCGAGGCCGCCGGTCTCGACGTGCGCGTCGTCGGCGTGTCGGAGTTCCGGAAGATGGACGGCGGCGTGAGCTGCCTGTCGATCCGGCTGCCCGCGGG